>NZ_JBXWRY010000005.1:0-135360 GCF_059613135.1 Ruegeria sp. BHSB196 | reverse complement strand
CCTCTTTGGGCGCGGCGATACGGATTTCGTCACTCAGTTCCATGGGGGTCTGCTCCTGTCGTTGCTTTGGGAAGCATGGCCTTGGATCTTTTTACCCAGGCGCTGTTTTCACTCTCATCGGCCGTGCCGCCCGCCCGCGCGTCGGCGTTCCGCCACAGGACGATCTCGGCCAGGATCGAAAGCGCGATCTCGTGCGGATCGATCCCCTTGAGGTCCAGCCCCGCCGGCGATTTCAGGCGTGCGATCCTGTCCGCCGGAACACCCTGTGCCGCCAGTCGAGCGGTCAGAACATCGGCTTTGCGCCGCGACGCGACCATGGAAACCCGATGCGCCGGGCTTTCGATGGCGGCCCGCAGCGAGTCGAGATCCTGCGCGCCCTGGCTTGCCACCACGACGAAGTCGCGCGGGCCGATCCCCAGTTGCGAAATGTCGGTGCCGTCGAACCGCGCGCTGGCTTCCGCAATTCCCACATCGCTCGACACCGCCACCCGATAGCCGGCAAGCCGCCCATGCGCGGCGAGCGCCCGGCTGATCGGAGTATTGCCGAAAACGACCAGCATCGGCGGCAATTCATAGGGCTCGATCAGCAGATCCACGGTCCCGCCCGATGGGCAGCCGCTCTTGTAGACCTGGGTTCCGTCCTCGTCGGTCAGCGTCACCACCGTGTCGGCCGGTTTCACCCGTATCAGCCTCGTCTGGCCCGTGCGAATGGCCTCGGCTCCGGCCGCGCGGACCGCGCGCTGGACGCAGGCCCCGCCGAGATGGCCGAGGATCTCTCCCGCTTCGGTCACGGCGGCCTTTGCACCGGCCTTGGCCGAAGTCACGTCCGCCGTCCGAACGACCGTGGCCACGCAGAACGGCAGCCCCGTCTTGCGCAGGTCGGAGATCGTGTCGAAGATGTCGAACTTGTCCATGAGCCTTCCCTAGAGCTTGGCGAATTCCGGCTCGAGCGCCGCAAGCGCGTCGATGGTGTTTGCGGGCAGATGCGCGTCGAGATAGGGCAGAGCGGCCTCCATGCCGGCGGCAACCGGAGCATAGTCCTTCCACCCCAAAAGCGGGTTGAGCCAGACGATGCGGCGCGCCTTGCGCCGGATCCGCTTCAGGCTTTCGGCCAGACGTTCCGGCGCGCCGGTGCAATACCCGTCGCTCAGGATCAACACGGCCGTTCGCCCGCCCAGAGCATGGGCCGCGTAGCGGTCACAGAACGCGGCCAGCGACCCGCCGATGTCGGTCCCCCCGCCGAAGCCCTGCGCCATCAGGCTCAACCGCCCGGCCGCTCTCAGTGTGTCGTGGTCGCGCAGCGCCGCGGTGATCCGAATGAGCCGTGTATGAAACAGGTAGGCGTCGGCAGTCGTATCGACATCGATCAGCCCTTTGACAAAGGCCAGAAAGACGCGGGCGTAAACGGCCATCGACCCGCTGACATCACAAATCGCCACAATCCGCATGGGGCGTTCGGGCCGGGCACTGCGAAACAGGTCGATCGGCTCTCCGCCCCGTGCAAGGCTCGCCCTTTGAATGCGGCGCAAGTCCAGGCGGTTCCCCTTTGCCGCCCGTTTCCTCCGCCGCGACCGACGGTCCCGGATCGCGCGGGCGAGATTGCGCGCAGCCTGTTCCGCCGCCCGCAGCGACGCCTCGTCCATCAGTTCGCGCAGATCCCGTTTGCGCAGGTTTTCCGTCCGCGTCGCGATCAGGCGGCCCTCGACGCCTTCGGCCTCGCTTTCGCCGCCGTCGGGCGTCAATTCCGTGCTTTGGCTGACAGCGTGCTCCCCATCGCCGCCCAGATGCGGCTGCCAGAGCGAAAGCCGGGCGGACTGGGTTCGGACATGGGGGCTGGTGGCGCAAGTCGCCTGTTTCCCGGTGTTGAACCAATAGGCATCGAACAGATCGTCGAACCGGGTCCAGGTGTCGGCATCCGGGACAAGCAGCGATTTCAGTGCCAGCCGCGCCTCGGCCGGGTCGGTCGCGGTCACATGGGTCAGCGCCGCCAGGGCATCAAGAGTTTCGCCCGGCCCAAGCCTGAGACCGTTCATGCGCAGATGCGACATGAAGCCCGACATCCTGTCGGCAACCCCTTCGGCCCGCGACGGAAAACGGGTGACGGCCATCACGCAACCCTTCCGATGATGCGGTCCAACACCTCCGGCGGCACTGCGTCGCGGTCAGCCGCAGTCTTGAGCAGGCACACCAGCGTCGCCTGAACCGCGGCGCGATCATCCGACAGATCGTTGATTCCCAGCCCGGACAGGGCTGCCGACCAGTCGAGCATTTCGGCAATGCCCGGTTTCTTTTCGAGATCCTCTCGCCGGAGTGCCTGCACCGCTTCGACGATCTGGGCCGCAAGGCGCGGCTCCAGGTCTGGCGCCCTCCTGTTCAGAATCGCAAGCTCCGTATCGCGGTCCGGGTAATCCACGTAGGAATAGAGACACCGCCGCCGCAGAGCATCCGACAGATCCCGGGTGCCGTTCGCGGTCAGGATCACCAGAGGACGGGATCTGGCCTTGATCGTGCCGATTTCGGGGATCGTGATCTGAAAATCCGACAGGATCTCGAGAAGGTAGGCTTCGAACTCCTCATCCGCCCGGTCGATTTCGTCGATCAGCAGAACCGGGGACGGGTCCTGCGAAATGGCCTCCAGAAGCGGGCGTTTGAGCAGGAACCTGTCGGAAAACAGATCTTCCTCCGAGGCGTTGTCGGCGCGAATGGCCAGCAATTGCCTCTGGTAGTTCCATTCATAGATGGCATGTGAGGTGTCGAGCCCTTCGTAGCACTGCAACCGGATCAACCGCGTGCTCAACACTTCGGACAATGCCTTGGCGACCTCGGTCTTGCCAACCCCCGCCGGCCCTTCCAGAAGCAGGGGACGACCCAGAGACCGGGCAAGGTGCAAGGACATGGCAAGGGCCGCGTCCGCGACATATCCCTTGTCCGCCAGCGATGCCTGCAACTGTTGATGAGTCAACGGTGCTTTCTCCCGAAGTGGGTCGAGGCGGCACCCCTGCGGACGCCGCCTGTTCCGATCAACCGTGCAGACCCAGATCGCGGGCCGTCTTCCAGATCCGCCAGTGATCGTGCGGCATGTGGCTCTGGGTCAGACCAAAGGGCCGAAACGCGTCGTGCACCGCGTTCGAAAGGCACGGTACGCCGCCGACATTCGGGCTTTCGCCAACGCCCTTGGCGCCGATCGGGTGATGCGGGCTGGGCGTCGTGGTCCAGTCGGTTTCGTAGGACGGTGTTTCCCAAGCGGTGGGGATGAAGAAATCCATCAGCGTCGCCGTCTTGTGATTGCCCATTTCGTCATAGGCGATCTCCTGCCCCATTGCGATGGCCAGAGCCTCGGTCAGTCCACCATGGATCTGCCCTTCGATGATCATCGGATTGATCCGGGTTCCGCAGTCGTCGAGCGCGTAGAACCGGCGGATGTCCACTTCGCCCGTGTCCACATCCACGTCCACGACGCAGACATAGGCACCGAAGGGATAGGTCATGTTCGGCGGATCATAGTAGCTGACCGCCTCCAGACCGGGTTCGATTCCGGGAATGGCCTGGTTGTAGGCGGCAAAGGCTATCTCCTTCATGGTCTTGAAACGCTCGGGCGCGCCCTTGACAACGAACCGGTCCACGTCGAATTCCACATCGTCGTCATGAACTTCGAGCAGGTAGGCCGCGATCATCTGCGCCTTGGCCCGGATCTTTCGTCCTGCCATCGCCGTTGCGGCCCCCGCCACCGGTGTCGAACGTGACCCGTAGGTGCCAAGACCGTAGGGCGCGGTATCGGTGTCGCCCTCTTCCAGCGTGATGTCATCGGCAGGAATGCCAATCTCGGACGCGATGATCTGAGCAAAGGTCGTCGCGTGGCCCTGCCCCTGACTGATCGTGCCAAGCCGGGCAATGGCCGATCCTGTCGGATGGATGCGGATTTCGCAGCTGTCGAACATGCCGAGCCCAAGAATGTCGCAGTTCTTGACCGGCCCGGCGCCCACGATCTCGGTGAAATGCGTGAGCCCGATGCCCATGAGCTTGCGGGTCTTGCCGGCCCTGAAGTCCTCCAACCGCCGCGCCTGTTCGGCGCGCAGGCCTTCATAATCCACGGCCTTCAGCGCCTTGTCCCAGGCGGTGTGATAGTCGCCCGAATCGTATTCCCAACCCAGGGCCGAGTGATACGGGAACTGGTCCTTTCCAATGAAGTTGATCCGCCGCAACTCGGCGGCGTCCATGTCCAGCTTGATCGCCAGCACCTCGATCATCCGCTCGATGAAATAGGCGGCTTCGGTGACGCGGAACGAACAGCGATAGGCCACGCCGCCGGGCGCCTTGTTGGTATAGACGCCATCGACGGCCAGATAGGCCACGGGAATGTCATAAGACCCGGTGCAGATATTCATGAACCCGGCCGGGAACTTGGTCGGGTCGGCGCAGGCATCGAACCCGCCATGATCCGCCGTGGTGTGACACCAGAGGCCGGTGATCTTGCCGTCCTTGGTGGCGGCGATCTTGCCTTTCATCCAGTAGTCGCGGGCAAAGGCGGTGGACATCAGGTTCTCCATCCGGTCCTCGACCCATTTCACCGGCTTGCCGGTCACGATCGAGGCCACGACCGAACACACATAGCCCGGATATGCCCCGACCTTGTTGCCGAACCCGCCGCCGATATCGGGGCTGATGATGCGGATGTTGTGCTCGGCGATACCCGAGATCAGCGACACCACCGTGCGGATCGCGTGCGGCGCCTGAAACGTGCCCCAAACGGTCAGCTTGCCCGTCACCTTGTCCATCGAGGCGACGCAGCCGCAGGTTTCCAACGGGCTGGGATGGGTGCGGTGGTAATAGATCATCTCTTCCGCAACCACGTCGGCTTCGGCCAGAACGGCCTCGGTGGCGGCCTTGTCGCCCTGTTCCCAGGTGAAGATGTGGTTGTGATGGCGACGCGGCCCGTGCGCGCCTTCGGTCTGACCTTCCAGGTCGTCGCGCAATACGGGCGCGCCGTCTTCAAGCGCTTGGAACGGATCGACGACGACAGGCAGTTCCTCGTATTCGACCTCGACGGCCTCGACGCCATCCGCGGCCGCGTAACGGTCGGTGGCCACGACAAAGGCAACCTCCTGCCCCTGGAACAGAACCTTGCCGTCGGCCAGCACCATCTGCTTATCCCCTGCAAGAGTGGGCATCCAGTGCAACCCGAGCGGTTCGAGATCCTTGGCGGTGATCACCGCCAGAACGCCGGGCACCTTCAACGCCTCCTCGGCGTTGATCGCGGTCACGCGAGCATGGGCATAGGGCGAGCGTACGAAATCGCCGAACAGCATCCCGTCCAGCTTGATGTCATCCACGTAATTGCCCTTGCCTTGGGTAAAGCGCACGTCTTCGACGCGTTTGCGGGAGGTTCCCAATCCCTTGAGATTGGCAGCGCGCTCTTCGGGGGTCAGGGTCTGGTCGTTCATTCTGCCGCCTCCTTCTGCGCGTTCAGCTGGTCGGCCGACGCCATGATCGCCTTGACGATGTTCTGATAGCCGGTGCACCGGCACAGGTTTCCGGCCATGCCAAAGCGTACCTCTTCTTCGGACGGGTTGGGGTTTTCCTGAAGCAGGCGGTGCGCCCGCGTGATCATGCCGGGCGTGCAGTACCCGCATTGCAAACCGTGATGCTCGCGGAACATCTCCTGAATGACGCCCAGGCTGCCGTCTTCGTTGACCAGGCCCTCGACTGTGGTGATGTCGGACCCCATCGCCTGCCCCACGAAGACCGTGCAGGACTTGACCGACTTGCCGTCCATGTCCACGGTACACGCCCCGCAATGAGAGGTTTCACAGCCGATATGCGGCCCGGTGATATTCAGGTTTTCGCGCAGAAAGTGGATCAACAGCGTCCGCGGCTCGGCCAGTCCTTCCACGTCCTGGCCATTCACCGTCAGCTTCACGTGCATCTTGCTCATCATATCCTCCCTCACGCGGCGCGATCGCGGGCGCGTGCAATGGCGCGGCGCAGAATGATGCCCGCCACGTGTTTCTTGAACTCAACCGGACCGCGCATGTCCTCCTGCGGGTCGATCTCGGACAGGGCCGCCGTGACCGCGCCCTCGACATCGCCGGCGGCCAGAGCATCTGAGGCCGCCGCGGACCATACAGGCGTATCCGATAGATTGGTCATCGCGATCGAGGCACCACCCGGACCCACCAGCACCGCCGCCGCGGCGGTTGCATAGTCTCCGATCTTGCGCTTCTGCTTTTCATAGGCATACCCCGTTCCGGCAACCGGGACGGGGATCGTGATCCGGGTCAGGATTTCGCTGTCCTCGCGGGCGGTGAAGTAAGCCGCCTCGTAAAAGGCGCGCGCCGCCACCGAGCGCGTTCCGTCGGGACCGGCAAGCTCATAGGTTGCGTCTAGACACTGCATGAGACCCGGCATGTCGTTGCCGGGGTCTCCGTTGGCGACATTCCCGCCAACCGTTCCAACATAGCGAACCTGGGGGTCAGCGATCTGTAGCGCCGCCTCGCGCAGGATCGGGAGTTTCGCGGCAAGCGCGTCATCCGCGATCAGTTCGTGTTGCGTCGTCATCGCGCCCAGGGTGACGACGCGATCACCGATCTCGACTCCTCTGAGTTGCTTGATGTCCTGCAGATCGACCAGATGGCCGATTTCGGCCATGCGCAGTTTCATCATCGGGATCAGGCTGTGTCCTCCGGCGACAACGCGCGCCTCATCTCCGTGTGTTTGCAGCAGTCCCAACGCCGACGCCATGTCGGTGGGCCGATGATACTCGAACCCGGCTGGTATCATGATGTTCCTCCCTTGCGGCGGCTTGCACGCCTGGGAAAAATGTGAAGGACGATGCTGCGAAGTCCAAAAGAATGGCCATGAAAACCACGCTCCGCTTCACGAAACGCGAACTACGCGCACGAAATGCGAAATCGGCGGACAGGCCGCCCGGACCGTTTCAAACGCCAAGCGCCTCACGTACCGCATGCAGCCGCGAGCGGCTGACGGGAACCTTGCTCAGCGCGGAAACTCCTTCGAAAAAGCAAACCCCTGTATCCTTGGTGCGTCGGAACTCGGTCACGAAGGCCGGGTTGATCAGATAGCTGCGGTGCGCCCGCACGAAATGGGACGGGCTCAGCCGCGTCTCGGCCTCGGAAATCGACCATGGGCAAAACAGCTTTTCGCTGCCGCTGTAGAGAATCGTGTAATGGCCCTCGGCCCGCACGGCCGCAATGGCCTTGCGGTCCAGAAACTGCGTTCGCCCCTCCTTTTCATAGGGGACCGGCGCAATTTCGGGCGGTTGGGCGTTCGGCGCAGTTTCACCATTGACCGGTTCGGCGGGCTCCGGCACCGAGCCGATGAAGGAAATCCCGCTCAGAAGAAACGTGCCGCAAATCACGAACGTCGCAACCGTGACGCCCATTGCCAGGGTCTGATTGGAAAGGACCGGACCGGCCCCACCGGTCGCATCCAGTTGAACGAAGCTCGTGCCTGCCATGGCAATGAAATGCATGGCGAAGACCGAGACCCCAAAACAGACCGTCCCCATCAGGATATTGCCCTTGGTCCGCGACCCGTAGGCCACCCAGATTGCGAGATTGGACAGGGCCACCGCGGCCAGAATGGCAATGATCACACCGGCCACGGAAAAAATGGGTCGGCAAAGCTCCATCCCAAGCATCCCGACATAGTGCATCGTCACGATGCCGAACGCGACGATCGTACCCGCGAGCGTGAGCGTCACCGGCGTCCGGGGTCGGAAGTGAAGGATCAACAGCGCCAAGCCGACCATCAGAATGGCGATCAGGGCGGAAATCAGCGTGATCAGCCCATCGTAGTAGAACACGATCGGCAGTTGCAGGCCCAGCATCGCCACGAAATGCATCGACCAGATTCCGCCGCCAAGGAGGACAGCGGCAATCACGACGATGAGCTTTCGATGCGCGATCGACAAGGTCGAAGCACCACGGGTCAGAGACAGCCCGCTGAAACCGGCCATCAGCGCAATGGCCAGTGACGCAACGACCAGCAACAAGTTGTGCGAATAATCCAGCAGCGTGGCGCCCCTCCCCGGACCCTCTGCCGTGACGATAGCAAAGCCGCAATTGCCTGCAAACGCTTGCCGCGTTTGTCGGCGTGAATCCTGCCGCAGGGCGCAGGTCTCTGACGTTGCGAACCGGGTGGTGATGCCCGCCGGCCGACCTCGTCAAGGGCGCGACATCAGAGGCTCATGCCTCGGCGGCCTGCTTGAACTGATGCGTATAGAGCGAGTGGAACGTGCCCTGGTTGTCGAGCAGGGAGTCAACGTCGCCTTCTTCCGCAACCTGGCCGTCCACGATCACCATGATCTTGTCGGCTTCGAGCACGGTCGAAAGCCGGTGCGCGATGATCACCGTCGTGCGGTCCTTCGTCAGCCGTTTCAGCGCATCCTGAATCTGTGCTTCCGAGGCCGAATCCAGCGCGCTCGTGGCTTCGTCCAGGAACAGGATCTCACTGTCTCTCAAAAACGCACGCGCAATTGCCAGGCGCTGCCGCTGACCCCCGGACAGGAAAGCGCCGTTCTCGCCGACCGGGGTGGCGTAGCCATCAGGCAGCTCGGAGATGAAGCCGTGTGCATTGGCGTTCTTGGCGGCTTCGATCACCTCCTCGTCCGTGGCCTCGGGCCGGGCGAGGCGAATATTGTCGGCAACGGACGCCGAGAACAGGAACGTATCCTGGCCCACAAACGAAATCTTGCTGCGCAGCGACTCGAACGACGCGGTCTTGATGTCCTGATCGTCGATGGTCACGCGCCCGGTCTGCGGATCGTAAAGCCGAAGCGCGAGGTTCAGAATCGACGACTTGCCGCCGCCCGAAGGTCCGACCAGGGCCGTGGTCTTTCCTTCTTCGAATACGAGGTTCAGATCCTTCAGAACCAGCTTGTCGTCGCCATAACCGAAATTGACGTTCTCGAATTCGATCCGGCCCGGCCCGTCGACCAGCGGCTTTGCCTTGTCGTGCTCGGTCAGGGTTTCGGGCTGGTCCAGAAGGCTGAACATCATGCGGACCATGACCATGCCAGACTCTAAACTGACCCGCACCCGAGACAGTCGCTTGGCCGGCTCATAGGCCATCATGAGCGCGGTGATGAAGGACATGAGCTGACCGGGCGTTGAAGCCGCTGATCCGAAAAGGCTGACCGCGCTCAGCGAAATGACCGAAGCGATCGCAAAGCCGGCCAGAAAATCCATCAACGGACTAGTGACTGCTTCCAGTCGTGCGATCGAATTTGCCCGTTTTTCCACCTGGCGCACGGCGGATTGCATCCGTTCCGCCATCCGGGCCTCGAGCGAGAAGGTCTTGATGACCCGGATGCCCTTGGACGTTTCCTGAATCACCTTGATGATTTCGGAAATCGAACTCATTTCGGCCTCCATGATCTCGCGCACCTTGCGCAAAAGCAGCCGGATGCCATAGATCGCCGCAGGCCCGATGATCAGCGAAAACAGCGTCAGCGTCGGCTGCTGATAAACCATCACGGCCAGAAGCCCGATGAGGCTCAGGGTGTCGCGAACCGCCGTCGTCACGATCAGGTCGATCACCGAGCGGGCACCCTGAGCGCAATAGGTGACGCGCATCAGCAGGTCGGAGCTTTCCGTGAGGTTGAAGAAGGAAACGCCTTGCCGCAGAAGCTTGTCGAACAGCTTGATCTGTTGCCGCGCGACGATCCGGTTGCCCGCCCGGCTGAGGGCAACGACCTGCACATAGGTCGAGATGCCCTTTACCAGAAAGATGACCAGCACGCCCAGGGCGACCGCAAAGATCTGTGACCTGTTCTCGGTGTCAAACATCGAGTCGATGACATCGCGCATGATCCAGGCGATACCAGCGCTTGTCGCGGCGACGAACACCATCGCGACCACGGCGACGGAGTACAGACCGATCTGCGATCGCAGGTTGTCGCGCAACAGGCGCAGAAGCAGCGAGGCGGACAGGTTGTCCATGATCCTGCCGCGAGCACGTTCAAGGAGGCGCCTGCTCATTTCTTGGTTCTTTCCTCGGATACAACAAGCATTGCTACTTACATCGGGAAATGCTCAGGGTCAAAGTCTTGCGCCCAAGTTGACCTAGTTTCTGTTTGGCCTGTCCACAACCCCCTATTTTGTTATCGCACCGGTGTTCGCCTCTCAGACCCGCGCCTTTTCGAACTCGGCCCAGGCCCGTTCGAAGGCCGCAAAGTCGAACCCGGCGCGTCGGGCAGGTTCCAGGATCAACCTTTCCGTCTCAAGCAATCGGCCGATCGCGGCTTCGAGCCCAGACACGACCGACGGCGGGATGACGCAGGCGCCGTGCCTGTCGGCGTGGACCAGGTCGCCGTCGTGAATCTCCAGGCCGAATATGTTGACCTGCGTTCCGATCTCGCGCACATGAACGAAGGCGTGAGATGGCCCGACCGATCCGGCGATCACGGGAAATCCTTCGGGCAGGTCGCCAAGATCGCGCATGACACCGTTGGTCAACGCCCCCCTCAACCCAAAGCCTTTGTGAACCGTGGTGTTGATTTCACCCCAGAACGCGCCGACGCAATGCGGATGGTCCATGTCCTCCACCACGGCGAGGGCGGGGCGCGGGCCGGTGGACATGTGCCGGTAGTAGTCCATGCGCCGCGCGCGGATCACCTCGGCCAGGTCTGTCGGCGGCGCGGCAGCGGCGATCCTTGCGGTGCGTGCATAGCCGACGATCGGGCCAGCCTCGGGCATCGCCGCGCACATCGTCCCGCGCGTAAAGCAATCAAAGCCGCGCTTGCCCTGAGCGACCTCGATCGCGTTGCAAACCGTTGGCGTATCGACGTTTTCCAGGATTTTCAGCAGCGAATCGTTCATAGTCTCTCCAGCCAGCGGCGCAGCGCCGCCGTTGTTTGGTCGGGTTGCTCCAGCGTGGGCAAATGCCCCGCGTCTTCCAGGATTTCCAGGGTGCTGTCCGAAAGCAGCGCATGCATCCCTTCGTGCCTTGAGACGGGACAGAGCATGTCGTCGCGGCCACAAAGTACCAGGGCGGGTCCGCCGAATGTCCGCAGCCGATCCGACTGGTCGATCCGGGTCATCAAGGCACGGGACTGGTTCACGAAGATCTGCGGGCCAAGCCCCATCGCCATGTCCATGCACAGGTCCAGAATGCCCTGCCGCCGCGGGCCGTCGGTCAGGTAATTCGGCTTCATCTCCTCGCGCATCACCTGGCGCAAATGGCCAGACCGGACAGCGGCGATCTGGGGTTCCCGCCTTTGCCGCACGTCCTCGGCCTCGGCCAGCGGGTTGGTGTCCAGCAGCGCGATGCCACTTATCCTGTCCGGAGCCTGCCGCAGCATCTCCATCGCGACGATGCCGCCCATCGAAAGCCCGGCAAGCGCAAATCGGGGTGGCGCGTGTCGCAAGACCTCGGCCGCCAGGTCGTGCATCCTTTCGTGACCCCCGATTGGAACGGTCATGATCGGGTATTCACCGGACAGGTCCGCGATTTGCGGCCCGAACAGGCGCGCGTCGCACATCATCCCCGGAAGCAGCACCAGCGGAGTCATCGGACCCTGGCGGCGCCCTCGGCCAGCGCGGCGAGCTTGGCATAGGCAATGTCGGGATCGACGGCGCCGTAGCCCGCAAATGTGCCAAAGCCGCAATCCGAACCGGCGATCACCCTGTCCGGTCCAACGATGTCGGCAAACCTTTGGACCCTTTGGGCCACCAGGTCGGGATGCTCCACGAAATTCGTGGTGGTATCGACGACGCCGGGCACCAGGATCTTGTCGGCGGGGATCTCGGCCTTCCGGTCGCGGAACACCGTCCATTCATGGGCATGGCGCGGGTTCGAGGTTTCGAACAGGACATAGCGCGATTTCGTGGACATGAGGGTCGAAAACACCTGGTCCATGGCAATGTCGCAGCAATGCGGACCTTCATAGTTGCCCCAGCAGATATGCACCCGCACACGGTCTTGCGGCACGTCGCGCAGCGCGTGGTTCAGCGCCTCGACATGCATATCGGCGATTTTGATGAACTCTTCGTCCGACAGATCGCTGAACAGCATGTGCCGCGACAGGGCAAGGTCCGGGCAGTCCAGTTGCAGGTCCAGGCCGGCGGCCACGATGGTTTCGTATTCCTCCTTCATCGCCTCCGCCAGGGCCGCCAGGTAAGCCTCGCGCGTCGGGTAGTGGTCATTCTGCAGAAACAGCGAAATGACCCCCGGTGAGGCCGCGTTCATGAAACCCCGCTCGACGCCGTGGGCGGACATGGCCGCCCTGAGGTTCCGGATATCCTTGTTCAGTTCGTCCTGGCCCTTTGACTTTACCTCGCCGACGCACATCGGCCGGGCGTATTGCGGCGTGCCGCCCTCATCCGCCAACCGTTTCAGAAAACCCGGAAACATCTTGAGATCGGCGGGCGCGTTGCGGGGGCTGTCGCCTGCGAACCCGGTGTAGCGGTCCTTGACATAGGTGGCGTAGGAAATCTTCGACGTCTCGCCGTCGCTCACGATGTCGATCCCCGCCTCGACCTGTCGCCGCACCGTTTCGGACACCGCCGCGGCCATGCAATCGTCAAAGGCCGCCTGATCGAAGGGCTCGTCCCTTTCGCGGGCAAAGATGAAATCCACCACGTCCTGCGTGCGCGGCAACGAACCGACATGGGTCGTCAGGATCTTGGTCATTCGGGTCGGCCTCCCTTCCGTTTCGATCGTCAATGCCCCCGTTACCCGGCCAGGGGTCCGGGCCATCGGCCCGGACAGCCGCCGCGCGAGGTTCGATGCCCCGTGCGGCGGCCCGTTGTCAGGCTCCGGTCCAGGTCGGCCCGGCCGGATCGTCGGTCGCCGTGATCCGGTAAAGGCCCGCCTCCCCGGTCATCGACGGGCCGAGGGCGTGTGCCTCGCCAGGATTCAGCAAGCAGGTGTCGCCGGGGTTCAGCACCGTTTCGCCCCCGTCCCAGCGCAATCGCCAATGCCCGCGCATGGGCATCAGAACCGTGTGCCGGTCGCGCGTCATCCGGTCTTCGGGTTCGGAGCCGCGCGTCAGGAACTCCACCTCGAATCCCGGCCGGTCCTTCAGCAGCGCGTCCGGGCCGATGACCCTGGCCGGCTTGTCCCTGGCCAGCGCCATGAGATCCCGGTAGCGCGCGACGTAATCCCGAACGACCCCTTCCACCGGCACTTCGGGATAGGCCGCAAGCTCTGCCTCCGTCAGCAGCGGCATCGGGTTGACGCCATCGGGCAGGCTCTGGCCCGTCTTGCTGTCGTAGAGCACGCCGTTCTCCCCCAGGATCAGCCCATGCGCGCGCGCGTCCTCGATCACCTGTGGGGCCCAGGTCACGCCACCACCGGCATCGTCGCCGCCAAGAATGGACATGATCATGCCGTAGTCGGTGCCGACGTTTTCGAACCCGCGAAAGATGCCGGTCGGGATGTTGAAGATGTCCCCTTCTTCGGCGACGAACTCGCCCGCGGTGCCCCAGCGGCCCCAAAAGAACCGCCAGCGACCTTTCAGCACGAAAAACACCTCGGCCGTCTTGTGGCTGTGCAGGGAGTTGCGGCAGTTCGGCGGCTGCCCCGCCGCGCCGATGTTGAATCCGGGCGTTTCGCGGATATGGACGTGCTGATCGGGGCTTTCGGACACTCCGCCGCCGATGATGGTAAAGTTCTCTTTCCGGTCGCTGCCCGGCGTATGGGCGTCGATGAAAGCGGTCTTGCAGGGTTTCAGATCGCCATAGCGAACGATGCGGTCTTCGATGGAGCTCATTTTTTCTGTCCTGTGTCTGAATTTGCGGAAGGAAGCCGGAATTTCCCCGATCCCGGCGGACGCAGGTTCAGACGGCGCGCGCGCAGGCTGGCGCGATGGCCGTGAAAGCGCCGCGTGGCCTCGCGCGCATCCAGGCGATGGGTGTCGCGCCGGTTCATTCAGATTTCCCCGCTCCGCAGCAGGATCTGTTTCCAGATCGCGGTTTCATCGAACAGCGTGTATTCCCGCCGCAATCCCCAGGGGCCGAATTCGGCGTGGCTGATCCCCAGCACATAGACCTCGGCCCCGGTCGGCGCCCCGAACGCGCCCCAACCGTCATGCTTGCCCCAGAGGCTCCAGCGCAGGGCCGCGCGCGGCGGCATCAACGCGTCCTCTCGTCCGATCTGATGCTGGATCGCGAACTCCGCATTCGGAAACGACGCGCGAAGCGCCATCCAGAACCTGTCCACCGGTTCCCGGCCGTGCCCTGTCGCGCCACCGGGGTATTCCGACTGCACCGCGCGGTCGTATTCGCGGCCGATCACGGCCATGTCGGCCCCCATGATCCGGGTCAGGATGTCCGCGTATCTCGCGCCCCACGCGTTGTCGTTTCCCCGGCCTTCGTACGGTCCCTGCCGGTCGTTTCTTGGCGTCAGCGGTTGCACGCAGGTTTCCGGCCCGCCTTCGTCGGCAATGAGCCGTGCGGCGTATTCCCGTGGCTCCCACCCCATCTGCCGCACGATCGCCCCCTGGTCGCGGATCAGCCATTCGTCGTCGATGGCGTTGTTGATGGCATGACAATCGGCCAGGATCCGATACACCAGCTTTTTGCCCGTCGCCTTGCCATAGATTCCATCTCCGAGATGCGTGGCCGTCGACAGCAGCCGGTGCGAAGACAACATGCCATCTTCGGGTGTGCCCGACCAGATCACGTCCTCGCCCAGTAGCGTCCGGTCCGGAAACTCCGCCAGTGTCGCCATCGTCGCGCCGATCACGTTCCGGTTTCCCACCACCACCGAAGCGGGCGAGCGTACGACGATGTCGGGCGCATAGTAATCCTGCAGCGTGGCGATGCCCCGATCTTCCCAGATCTCCTTTGTGATGCCGATGATGTAGTCCGGGAAATCGCGAAACTTCGGGTCAAAGCCCTTCATGGTCCTGTCCTTGCATTTTCCAGCCTTCGGGCACCCGCGCCGAGCCGCGCACGATCAGGGGGCCGTCGATGGCGATCTTTCGTGGCGTGGCGCTGCCTGCCAGTTCGATGTGATCCAGCAGCGCCGAAACCGTCTCGGCGACCATCAGATTGGCGCGCTGGCGCATGGTCGTGAGGTCATAGGCCAACCAGGCCGCGGGCGGCACGTCGTCATAGCCCACGACCGAGACATCCCGGGGCACCTGCAAACCCAGTTCGAACCGGATCACATCCATGACCGCAAAGGCCATGTGGTCATTGGCGACGAATACCGCGTCGGGGCGCGCGTCGGCCGGTACGTCGAACATGCGCCGCGCCGCCGCGCGGGCCTTTTCGGTATCAAAGTCTCCGACCTCGCGCCGGAATACGCCCTGGCCCGCCTCCGCCAGCGCGGCGCGGAATCCCGCCTCGCGGTCTCGTTGGGTCGAGGCGCCTTCCCAACCGGCGATGTACCCGATCCGGTGATGACCACCCGCCAGCAGGAATTTGGCCACTTTGCGGCCGCCGGCGAAATTGTCCGACGTGACCGACGTGATCGCGTTCCCGTCCTGGCCCCGGTTGAACAGCACCACGGGAACGCCGGCCTGCTGGCATTTCTCCGCGATGTCCGAAGACATCGCGACCGAGGCCATGACAATCCCGTCCACCTGGTAGTCCAGAATTTCCTCGACGACGCCATCTATGTTGCCGGCCGTCTGCGAGGTCATGAAGACGAGAACGTGATATCCCCGCTCCTGCAGGGCGTTCGAGAGTTTTTCCAGTGCTTCGGGATAGAAGTAGTTCTCCAGATAGGCGACCAGAAGCCCGATGATCCGGCTTTTGCCCGACACCATCGCGCGCGCCAGCACGTTGGGGCGATAGCCAAGCTCGGCCGCGGCCTTGCGCACCTTCTCGGCGGTCTTCTTCGACACCGAGGCGCCGGGCGTGAACACCCGGCTGACCGCCGACTGGCTGACCCCTGCGCGCAGAGCGACCTGAAGGGATGTGACCTTGTCCGCCATCAGTCCGCCGTCCACCCCCCGTCGATGATCATCGCCGACCCCGTCACCAGCGCTGAGGCATCCGAGGCGAGGTACAGGACCGCGCCCATGATGTCCTCGACCTCACCGACCCGGCCCAGCTTGATCTTTTCTTCGATCCAGGCGCGGCGTTCGGGGTTCTCCAGCGTCTGCGCCCCGAGCGGCGTGCGAATGAAGGTGGGGCAGATCGAGTTGATCCGGATGCCCGACGGCCCCCACTCGACCGCCATCGCCTTGACCATGCCTTCCAGCCCGTGCTTGGTGGCACAATAGACCGCGCGATCGATGCCGCCGACATGGCCCATCTGACTGCCGATATGGATGATCGAACCCGGTTCGCCCTCGGCCATCATGCGCCGCGCCGCCCACGCCGACAGGAAATAGGCGGATCGCAGGTTGAGGTTCATCGCGGCGTCATAGTCTTCGGGGGTCGTATCGACCGCCGGCGTATGGCGCGCCAGCCCGGCGGAGTTCACCACCACATCGAACCGCCGCGTGTCCAGCACCGTCCGCAAGGCGTCCAGATCCGCCTGATCCAGCGCCAGCGCCTCGGCCGACAGTCCGCGATCCCGCAGCGCAGCGACCGTTCCGGTCAATCGTTCCCGGCCCCGCGCTGCGCAGACCACATGCGCCCCCGCCTCGGCCAGCGCAACGGCACAGCCCTGGCCGATGCCGGAGGATGCGCCCGTGACCAGCGCAACCCGGCCGTCGAGCCGGAAGGAGGGGGTTTGGGGCAAATCGGCCATCAGTTCATCCCGTCAGGTATGTCGATGCGCCCGATATTGCGGGCCTTGTTGAATTCCCTGAGCCGGGCAAAAACGTCAACGCCCAACTGGCGATAGGCATCCAGCAAATCGACCAGAACCCAGTTTTCCCGGATCCGGCCGTTGTCCAGACGCCAGAAATCGAGGCTGCGCATGGTGATGCGCTTGCCCGAAGGGGCGATGCCCATCCAGCCGTCATGGGTGACGGTCTGGGTCATGTTGGGCCAACCCGTCACGGCGGCATAGTCTCCGTCCCCGAAGAAATGATAGGTTATGTCCTCAACGTATTGCCCGCGGTCCGGCATGCCGTTGAGGAACGGGATCTGGTGCCAGTTGCGAAATCCCGCGATGCCCCGCCCGGTGCCGATGCCCGACGGACCGTACCAGTTCATGCGCGGGTGCCAGAACCGCTTCATCTCCATCACTTCGGGGCCACCCTGGGACGGATGCTTTTTGAGATGTTCCAGCATGTCGATGATGTGCTGGCAGGTGGCGCGACCCTTTTCGGCGTTGTAGGGGCCGGGCACCAGACCGTCCTGCGTGGCAGGCCCCGGCACATGCCATTCGCGGCCCAGGCTGGGCGCCATGGGCCAGGCGCGGGCCTGCATCATGACCTCGGGGATGTCCCAAAGCGCCTGAAATTCCACGACTTTTTCGTTCTCGAACCGGAAGAACTCATGAAACCGCATCGCCACCTGATGACCGGTCGGCGGAATGTCGAGCCATGGGCCGGTGAAGACACCCGTGTAGTAGCCGCCGCACCCGACCCAGTCGTTGCCGTGATCGTCCGGCCCGGCCATCACGATGTAGTCGCGCCGCTCCAGATCCGGCCAGGCCTCCAGAAGCCCCGTGTAAGCCGTGTCGAAAAACGCATCTGGCCCGGTGCTGTCTCCGAAGGGGTGGCACAGGCGAAACACCGCGTCGGGGGTGCAGAGGTCGGCCAGCGCCCTGCGCACGCCGGCCTCGTCAAAGTCGTACATCGCCGCCCTGAGCGGTGCGATCAGGGCCTTGTGGCGCGTGTGCCGGTCGCTCATTCGGCGGCGTCCCGGTATGGGGCTGCGGCGCCGTAGGGCACGTTGATGCCGCCATAGCGGCGCACGCGCACGTTGCATTGCTCGGCGTGGCCCACAAACCCTTCCAGCATGCACAGGCGCGAGCCGTATTCGCCGATCAACGTCGCCGCCTCGTCGGTCAGGATCTTCTGATAACTATGGGTTTTCAGAAACTTGCCAACCCATAACCCGCCGGTATAGCGGCCGGCCTTCTTGGTGGGAAGTGTATGATTTGTACCGATCACCTTGTCCCCGTTTGACACGTTTGTACGTGGCCCGAGGAACAGCGCGCCGTAGCAGGTCATGTGGTCGAGGAACCAGTCGTCGCGGTCGGTCATGACCTGCACATGCTCGCTGGCGATGTCGTTGGCGACCTGCAGCATCTCGTCATGGCTGCCGCACAGGATCACTTCGCCGTAGTCCTCCCAGCTGACGCGGGCGGTGTCGGCGGTGGGCAGGATGCCCAGCAAGCGGTCGATCTCGGAAAGGGTCTCCTCGGCCAGTCTGCGCGAGTTGGTGACGAGGACCGCCGGAGAATTGTAGCCGTGTTCGGCCTGCCCCAGCAGGTCGGTGGCGCAGATTTCGGCATCGACGGTTTCATCGGCGATCACCATGGTTTCGGTCGGGCCGGCAAAGAGGTCGATGCCCACCCGGCCGAAGAGCTGCCGCTTGGCCTCGGCCACGAAGGCGTTGCCGGGGCCGACCAGCATGTGCACCGGCTCGATGGTTTCGGTGCCGAGCGCCATGGCGCCGATCGCCTGGATGCCGCCCATGACGTAGATCTCGTGCGCGCCGCCCAGGTGCATCGCCGCGATCACCGCCGGGTTGGGCTTGCCCTGGAACGGCGGGGTGCAGGCGACGATGCGGGGCACGCCGGCAACCGTGGCCGTGGCCACGGACATATGCGCCGAGGCCACCATCGGGAACTTGCCGCCGGGCACGTAGCAGCCGACGGATTGCACCGGGATGTTCTTGTGACCCAGGATGACGCCGGGCAGGGTCTCGATCTCGATGTCCAGCATCGACTCCCGTTGTGCGCGGGCGAAGTTCATCACCTGCTCCTGCGCGAACTTGATGTCGGCCAGCTCGCGGTCCGAAAGCTGCGCGATCAGGTCGTCGATTTCCCGCTGGCCGAGCTGGAAGGATGGCGGGGAGTAGTTGTCGAATTTCTCCGACAGTTCGCGCACGGCCGCATCGCCGCGTGTTTCGATGTCCTTCAGGGTGGCTTCGACGACGGCACGGGTCTTGGCATCGTCCTCGGCGCGATCGGCCTCGGGTTTGCCGCGTTTGAGATACTCGATGGTCATTCTTCCTATCCTCGGTTTTCGGGCCGGGGTGGAACCTTGTCCCCCCGGTCAAATGCTTCCCAGCCGTGCCCCTGAAACAGATCCACGCCCAGTTGCGCGGCGACATGGGCGAAATCGACGTTCACCCAGTTGTCCACGATCTTTCCATCGACCACCTTCCAGAAATCCATGTAGCGGATCTCGACCCGCCTGCCGGTGGGCGGGATGCCCAGGAATTCACCGGAATGCGTGGCCTCCTGCCGGCCGAAGGCGGCGGCCCATTCGCCCATGTAAAGCCGCGCCTCGTCGATGCAGACCTTGTCCGAGAACGCGGCCTGGAACGGGCGCTGCCAGTTGTCCTGGAACTCCTGCAGCCCCTGCTTTGTGCCGCAGCCCTGATTGCCCATCCAGCGAAAGCCCGGCGCGAAGAACTCGCCGATGTCGTCGATGCGGTGATCGTTGAGACCGTCCACCATGCGCTCGATCACGGCGCGGGTGTCGTCCGTCTTGCTCAGGTCCGTGTCGCGGGTCAGCACCGCCTGTTCGGGACGGGCGCCTTTCATCGTCGTCCTCCGTACCGGGACGCATGCATCCGGACCGCGCCGCGCCGAAGGCGCGCCGGGCCCAACCGGCGGAGGCGCAGCGCAGATGCGCCGACGACGGGCGGGAGACCCCGCGATGCCGGCCCCGCGCTCATCCCTTGACCGCCCCTGCCGTCAGGCCGCTCACGATCTGGCGCTGGAAGATCATCACCAGAAAGATCAGCGGCGCGGTGATCGACACGGCGGCGGCCACCGCAACGACCTGGTCCGTGGTGGTGGTTTCGCGGTTGAACATGCCGACGATGGCCGGAACCATCGTCTGGTTCTGCGCGTCCAGCAGCAGCGATGTCACCAGAAAGTCGTTGTAGGCCAGCAGGAAGCTGAACAGCCCGGTGGTGATCACCCCCGGCCACATCACCGGCATGATCACCCGGCGGAACGCCTGGAAATGGTTGCAGCCATCGACGCGGGCGGCCTCGTCAAGCTCGGACGGGATGTTCTGGAAGAACGAGCGCAGCATCCAGATGGTGAAAGGCTGGTTGATCGCGACCAGCACCGCGATCACGGCGAAAGGCTTGCCGTAGAGCGTCGGGGCGTTCTCGCCCAGGATCGGGCGCAGCCATTCGGCCGAGTTGATGAAGACCGGCAGATAGCCCGAAACCAGAACCGACGGCGGCAGCGCGCGGAAAATCAGCGCCACGATCAGGATCCAGAAAGCCAGGGTCGAGCCCGACCGCGCCAGCCCGTATCCCGCCAACGTGCCCACGGTCAGCGACAGCACCACGACGCCGGTGGTCACGATCAGCGAGTTCTTGAAGTTGTTGGAAAAACCCCGGTCGATCCACACCGTCTTGTAATGTTCTGTGGTCAGGCCCAGCACGTCGCGCCCGAGCGGTCCGAGCCAGGGGTTGAGCGCCTCGCCCAGCAGCGGCAGGAGGCCGAAGAAGACCACCAGAAAGCCGATCCCCAGAACCAGGACTCCCAGCACCCATCCCAGCCAGATCTGGCCGCCGGGCGCGTGGGCGGCGACGAGTTCGGGCAGCCGCCGGGTCGCCAGGCGCGCGGTCACGACGAAGCAGGCGATGGCGAGCGCGATCTCGAACAGCGAGACCCCGTCGCCGCGCGCGACCGTTTCCGGGCCGAAGATCACGTTCAGTGCATTGCTGTCGAAGGCATCGACCGGCGACTTGAAGCTCATCACCGTGATCCAGAAGATCGGGAAGGCCGCCACCAGGCACCAGAAGGCCAGGAAGAGATTCGAGGTCAGCCGCAGGCCGAAGGGCTGTCTGAGTGCACGCGAAGACATGTCAGCGGCTTCCTTTGTGATCGCGCCAGGTGCGGCGCAGCGGAGCGACGAGCAGGATGACGATGCCGATCATGGTCAGCATGGCGCTGGCCGAGGCCCGGCTGATCGAGCGGTTGCCGGCCTGGTCGGGCACCAGGAAGTCATAGGTCAGCCACTGGAGCGAGATGACATAGCCCTGGCTCGAAAAACCGACGACTTCTTCGAACACGCGGTAGGAGTCCATCAGGTGGATCATCGACACGAAGACGATCAGCGGCATCAGGTGCGGGATGACGATGAATTTCAGGCGCTGCCAGCGCGTGGCGCCGTCGATGATCGCGCTTTCCAGGCTGTCCTGGTTGACCGTCTGCAGCCCGGCGTAGAACACGATGGCAGCGAAGGGCGCGACGTGCCAGACGCGGTACAGCATCATCAGGATTTCGATGGTCCAGGCCTGCGCGAAGAGCGCGACATCGCGCTGCAGGTACCATTCCATCAGCGCGGTCAGGATGCCGTCGCCGCGGAACAGCCAGTTGATCGACAGGGCGCCGATCACCGGGGTGATGATGAAGGGCAGCAGCGACACGAAGATCACCGGGCCGCGCACGAGTTGCGCGGCGTTGTTGATGACCAGCGCGATCGCCAGGCCCGTGGCGATGACCAGAGGCAGGGTGATGAGGGTGAAGGTCAGCGTGAACCGCAGCGCCTTCCAGAAATCGATCGCCTGGAAGGCCGACCAGCTGCCCTGTTTCAGGGCCGCCCAGGCGCGGTCCAGTTCCAGCACGTTGCGATAGCTGTCGAGACCGACATAGAGCACCTGCTCGATGATGTCGCCGTTCTCGTCGAGTTTGGGAACGGATTTCTCTTCGGTCACGCAGGTCTGGGTCGGAAAGCCCGGGGTGCAGGTTTCGACTTCGACCGTCTCATAGATCGGCTGGGTGACGTAGAAGCTCTGCTGAAACACGCTCACCAGCGGAAAGGCGATGAAAAGCAGCATCATGAAGACCGACGGGCCGATGAAGGCGGCAAAGGTCCGGAATTTCATGGGTTCGCCCTTCTGCTGGGTTGCGGGTGGTCCGGGCAGGCCCGGGGTGCGGGCCTGCCCGTGCGGTCTGGGGTCAGTTGATCAGGCCGGCTTCTCTGGCCGCGGTGACATAGGCCGCCTCGATGTCGGCCAGCGTGGTCTGGGCGTCCTTGGCGCCGGTCAGGTAGTCGGCGAGGCCATTGCCCAGGGCCGTGTGCATGATCCCCATGGGCACGGTGGAGGGATAGGGCGCCGCGCCGTTCTGGGCGCTTTCGGCGGTGCCCTTGGCCATATCTCCGGCTTCGTAGCCGGGAATCAGCCAGACCGCGGTGTCGTTGTTGGCCTGGACCATCTCGGTGTCGATGCCTTCGAGCACGACCTGAAAGGCGGCCTCGGCCTCCTCGTCGCTCATGTTGGCCGCAAGCACCAGCCCGTCCCACCAGATCGTGGTGGCGGGCCGGGCCGATCCCTTGGGCGCGCCGGCCATCTTGACCTTGCCGACCACCTGGCTTTCGGCCTCGTCATCCATCGCGGCCGCGCGGCTGGCCCAGAGGTTCGCGATGGCGATCTTGCCCTGCTGGAACTGCTGCTGCACGTAGGTCGAATCGGACACCAGGAACTCCGGGTCCATGTAGGCGGTCATCGCCTTGAGCGTTTCGAGCGCCTTGACGCCCTGCGCGTTGTTGATGCTGGGCATGTTGTCGGCGGTGAAGAACACGCCGCCCTCGCCCAGATACATGTTGACGAATTCCTGGCCGAGATTCCAACCGGTCTTGAAGGTTCCGCCCAGGGGGTATTCGACGACGCCCGCCTCCTTGATCTTTTCCGCCGCGGCCAGCACCTCGTCATAGGTCGTCGGCACCGCGATCCCCAGATCGCTCAGGATGTCGTCGCGATACATCAGGTGCTGCGCGTTGACCATCATCGCGATGGCCATGGTCTTGCCGTCGATCTTGATGAGCTGGTTGGGCGTCAGGGACGCGCCGTGTTTCTCGACCAGATCGTCCAGGGGCCGGATGGTGCCTGCGTTCAACAGCGGCACGATCGTCTGGTTGGAAACCCCGCCGATCTGATAGAGCGAGGGGTTGGCGGCAAAGGCTTCAGGCTGCTTTTCGCGGAATTCCTGATCCAGCGAGGCGGCGAAATTACCGCATTCGGCCATGGCATCCGTCACCGCTTTCCAGGCTTCGAACCCGGCGGAGAGTGATTTCAGCGGCACCGTGTTTTCAAAAGCGCAGCCCGCCCAGGCCGCGCCCGTCGCCAGCGACATCGCGCCTGCCAGCATCAGCGTCTTGAGTTTCATCGTCTTCTCCCTGTTTGGCGGTCCGCCGTGCACGCCCGGACCGGTTGAGGCCCGCCTGGGCCATTGCATTCGATCAGTTCCCGATGCGCTCGCCGTCTTCGGCCGCGAACAGGTGGCAGATCCCGACGGGAACCGAGACCGACACCATGTCGTCGATTTCGGCCCGGAAATTCTTGTCGGCCTTGACGCTGACCAGCGCCCCGCCGATGCGGACCGAAACCATCGTCGCATCGCCCAGAAGCTCCAGCGTGTAGATCGGGGCGGTGATCTGCCCCGCCGCTTCGATGGCGGCATCCTCGGCCCTGAATCCCAGGGTGACGGGACCATCGGGCAGGCCGACGCCCTCGATCCGGGTGTGCTGCGCCACGAAGGCTCCGTTTTCGACCTGCCCCTCGATCAGGTTCATGGCCGGGTTGCCGATGAAGCTGGCGACGAAGGTGTTGGCCGGGCGGTCATAGATTTCGGTCGGGCTTCCGACCTGCTGGACCACGCCGTTCTTCATCACCACGACCCGGTCGGCCAGTGTCATCGCCTCGATCTGGTCATGGGTGACGTAGATCGTGGTGACGGCGAGTTCGTGGCTGAGGTTCTTGATCTGCGCCCGCGTCGAGACCCGCAGCTTGGCGTCGAGATTGGACAGCGGTTCGTCCATCAGGAACACGTTGGGTTCGCGCACGATGGCACGCGCCAGGGCGACGCGCTGACGCTGGCCGCCCGACAGTTCGGCCGGCTTGCGGTGCAGGAAATCGTCCAGCTCGACCATCGCGCTGGCGCGGCGCACCCTCTCGTCATGGGTGGCGGGATCGATGCCGCGCACCTTGAGCGGAAACCGGATGTTTTCGTAGACGTTCATGTTGGGGTACAAGGCATAGCTTTGAAACACCATCGCCACGTCGCGGTCCTTGGGCTCCAGATCGTTGACCACCTTGCCGTCGATCAGGATGTCGCCTTCGGTCACGTCCTCGAGCCCCGCGATCATGCGCATCGTGGTGGTCTTGCCACACCCGGACGGCCCCAGCAGCACGAGGAATTCGCGGTCGGCGATGGTCAGATCGAAATTGTGGACCCCCACGAACGACCCCCACCGTTTCCCGACATTGCGCAGTTGTATTTCCGCCATTCAGCCCTCCCGGCCGGATCCGGTTTTGCATACGTTTGCAAAAACAGTACTCAAGCCGCATCATATTTGGCAAGACATTTTTGCATACGTATGCAATAGATGAGTCGAAGCACCGCAAGAGGCAGGGCCGCATTCTGCGCCGAACATTCGGAAAAGAGCATGACAACAAGGGCCTATCAGAAGGAAAAACAGGTTGTCCGGGACTTCTACCGGGCTTTGGACGGCGCCGAAGACTCGGGGCTGGAAGAGGCACTGGGCGCCTATTGCGCGCCGGATCTGGTGTGGCGCGGGGTCCATCCCTTTGACGAGATTCGTGGCGCCGAACCCGTGGCGCAGGGCTTTTGGCGGCCTCTGCGCCACAGCCTGACACGGCTGCAGAGGCGGCTGGACATCTTCATGGCGGGCCGAAACCTGTTCGACGATCCCGGCGGGGTCTGGGTGTCGTCAACCGGCCATCTGATGGGGCTTTTCGACCGCGCGTGGCTGGGCATTCCGCCCACAGGGCGGGTGGCCTGTCTGCGCTACAGCGCCTTTCACCGGGTCGAGGGCGGCCGGATCGCCGAAACCGCGGTGTTCCTGGACATTCCCCATCTCATGATGCAGGCGGGGCTGAACCCGTTTCCGCCGCAGACCGGAGCGCATCTGGTGCAGCCCGGCCCGATGACCCATGACGGGCTGTTGTTCGACCCGCAGCCGCTCGGAGAAGGCGAACGGACCATGGCCGCCATCAACGCGATGGTGGCCGATCTGGGGCAATGGGGATTGGGGCTGCCGCTGGAAGAAGAGCTTGCGCGCACCTGGCATGACGACATGATCTGGTGGGGGCCGGCCGGGATCGGCGCGACCTATACGATCGAACGCTATGCCCGGCAACATGCCGGACCGTTCCGCGCGGGCTTTGCCAACCGGTCGAAGACCCGGCACCGCTGCCGGATCGCCGAAGGCCATTTTGGCGGGTTCTTCGGCTGGCCGAATTTCACCGCCGAAGCGACCGGCGGCTTCATGGGCATGCCGGCCTCGGGCAAGCCCGGCGAATTCCGGGTCATCGACATCTATCGCCGCTCCGGCGACAAACTGGCCGAAAACTGGGTGTTCATCGACCTGCTGCATTTCTGGAAGGGCCAGGGCGTGGACATCCTGAGCCGGATGCAGGGGATGGCCCGCCCATGATCGATGCGCATCACCATCTCTGGGATCTCGGGGCGGTCGAGTATCCCTGGCTCATGGCCAGGGGGCAACGGCGGTTCTTTGGCGATCCGACCCCGATCCAGCGCAACTATCTGCTGCCGGAGTTCCGCAAGGATGCCGCGCCAGAGGTCATCCGGGCCTCGGTGCACATTCAGGTCGGCGCCGCGGATGCGATGGCCGAGGCGCGATGGGTGCAGGAGGTGGCGGAGAATGCCCCCGACTGGCCGATGGTGCAGGTCGTGCATTGCGATCTGACGGCTCCGGGGCTGGCCGGCCGGCTGGACGCGATTCGGGCGTTGCCGACCGTGCGCGGCGTGCGCCAGATCGTCGGCCGCGCCCCCGAGGAGGACGCCGCTTCGGGCACCAACCTGCTGCTGGACGACCCGCGGTTCGTCGAAGGGCTGCGGGAGCTTGGCCGGCGCGGCCTGTCCTTCGACCTGCAACTGGTGCCGGAGCTGATGGCGAAGACGGCCGCGGTGCTGGCGGATGCGCCGGACACGCCGGTCGCCCTGTGCCATGCCGGCAGCCCGCATGACCGCTCGCACCGGGGCCTGACCGAGTGGGCACGGTTGTTGCGGCATCTTTCGGAGTTGCCGCATGTCCGCTGCAAGCTCTCGGGTCTCGGCATGTTCGAACCGGACTGGACGGCGCAGACGATCCGCCCGATCGTCGAGACCTGTCTCGAACGGTTCGGGCCGGAGCGGTGCATGTTCGGCTCGAACTTTCCCGTGGACAGCCTCCATTCCGACTATGGCGCCGTCATCGGCGCATATCGCGCGATTGTCCCGGCGGAGATGCACCAGCAGGTGTTCGAAACCACGGCGGCGCGGTTCTACGGCTTGCCGGGTGCAGCCTGACCGGCCTTGATCGGCGGGCAGAGTTGGCCGACCATGCGGAAACCGGAAACCGCGACCTGAGCCATGGCTGAACACCCCAAGACGCCGCCCCGACCGAAATCCGCCGCATCCAAGGACGGACGGGAGGATACGGGCATCGGTGCGGCGCAGTCCGAGGCACCGGGCAGCAAGGCTGGCCCGGAGGACTTTCCGGAACCGCCAAAGCCCCGGGCCGCGCCGATCATGACCAAACTGGAAGACGGCGAGTTCGTCGAACTGGGCCCCGGAGAGGCCGAGGAGGCGGCGCAGCGGCTGTCGGAGCAGGTCAGGCAACGGCCCCCCAATACGAAGGTCGATACCCGATCGCCGGACGACGGTCCCGAGCCTGCGGTTCCCCTGAAGGTCGGTCGCCACCTGTCTGCAACCGACGCCGATCTGTTGATCCTGTCTTCACGGCGGGGCCGGTACGACGGGAGTCTGGTTCCGCGGATCGAGAGGGAAGTGCAACGCCTGCTGCGGGCGTCAACCCGGCTTGCCGAGCAAGATGGGCTGATCTTCAGCCGGGCCGAGGACAGGCTCATCGTCGAAATGGCGTTTGTTGACAGCGACAGCCCCAGCCTGGACGATCTACAAACCGCGCTGGCCGAGTCCGAGCACAGCGACGGCACGGCGTGGAAGGAAGCCGCCCCGGACCTGGCCAGGGCTCTGAAGGACAAACCGCTCGTCATCTGGACCGAACTGATCGGGGCGACGGCGCCTGAAATCGGAGTGGACGGCGCGGCCCGGCTGATCAAGGAGGGTCTGATCGACGACATCGCGCAATCGACCGATCCCGTCCAGACCGTTCATCTCTGCCTGCCCCGGCACCTGACGCCGCAGGACGAAGGATTCATCACCGATCTCTTCGGCACCGAAATCCAACCCGATCCGGACGGGTTGACCGACGATCCGCCCGATTTTCATCCCGACCGCCCCGTCGGGTCATCGGAGGAGGACGATCTGGGCCGGGCGGCGGTGGCCGAGACCATCGTCAAGAACGTCACCCATGTCTGGGCCGACCACAAGGAGCATTCGCGCCCCTTCGCGGTGCATCTGTCCGGCCGCTGGGGGTCGGGCAAGTCCTCGATCCTCAACTTCCTGCGCGAACAGCTCGAGGCCGACACCACCCACAGCCCGGTGCGGTCCGGCCTGATCCATGCGGCAAGGCCCAAGGGCTGGGTGGTGGTCGATTACAACGCCTGGCAGATGCAGGACGCCGGACCCGCCTGGTGGACGCTGCGCAACGCGGTGGTCGAGGCGGGCCGGCACGCGCTTGGCGGCGAAGGGTTGGGCTTTGCCCTGCGCGACCGGCTGTGGAAGTTCGGCCAGGTCATGCGGCCGTGGCTCGTGGTTCTCTTCGTGCTGCTCGGCCTGATGTCGGCGTGGTTTCTCACCGGTTCCGGCGATCTTTCGACCGAGGTTCTGGAGACCCGGACGGTCGCCACGGAAACCCGCGCGGACGGAACCACCGTCACCACCACGCAGACCACCAAAGACCCGCTCAAGAGCCCCGACACCCTGTTGGGCGCGACGACGCCCTGGGCGTTTCTTGCGGGGCTTGCCTCGTTGCTGGGCGCGCTTGGTGCGCTGATCACCTTCCTAGGCGGTTTCATGCGCAGTTCGACCCAGACCGCCGAGGCCATTCAGACCCTGCAATCGGACCCGACCGCGGCGCTGAAGAAACGCTTTGCCCAGATCATCGACGAGATCGGGCGGCCGGTCGCCATCTTCATCGACGATCTCGACCGCTGCGAGGCCGCGTTTGTGGTCGAGGTTTTGCAGGCGTTGCAGACCATCTATGCCGACGTGCCGGTTCTGTACGTCGTTGCGGCCGACCGGGACTGGATCGTTTCGGCCTACAACCAGACCTATGACGGGTTCAAACCGGAGATCTCGAAACCCGGATCGCCCTTGGGCTATCTGTTCCTCAAGAAGATCTTTCAGCTTTCGGTCAATGTCCCGGATCTGGCCAGACCCGACATCGACACCCTGACGCGGGTTCTGCTGAACCGCCGCGAGGACGAAGCCAGCGAAGAGGAAAAGGCGGATCAGCGCGCCGCGTTCACCTCGCGGATCGCGCAAGCCCAGGGCGATCTGGACGCGCTTGGCCGGCTTGCACCGGAGATCCGCCAATCGGCCGTGGCCCGCGAGGTTGCGCCGGAATTGCTGGGCGCGGTGATTTCCTCGAAGGGGCAAAAGGCCATCCGCCACGCGCTGCTGGACTATGTGCAGTATTTCGACGGCAATCCCCGCGCGGTCAAACGGCTGATCAACGCACTGACCTTCCGGCAGGGGTACATCCTGATGGCGGGACAGCAGATCGACTTTGACGTGATCGCCCGCTGGACCATCCTGGACCTGCGCTTTCCCTACACGGCCGCCGCGCTGTCGCGGGAACCGGACAAGGTGAACGCGGCCAAGCGGGACATCGGAACCGCTGCTGACCCCGGCCCCGACGCGGAATACTTCCACGACGACGCGATCGACGAGATTCTGGGCGACCTGACCGAGGACGATGTGGCCACGGTCAGCCAGTTCGGATAGGCCCGCGGCACGTACGGTGCGGAGCGCCTCATGCAGGCAGAAAGGTTTCGCGGAACCGCTCGCGCAGCAGGTTCTTCTGGACCTTGCCCATGGTGTTGCGGGGCAGTTCCTCCAGCAGGATCAGTTCCCTGGGATGCTTGAACCGGGCAAGGCCCGCCTGCACCGCCGCCATCACCGCGTCGAGATCGGGGGTGGCCCCCGGCTCGGGCACGATCAGCGCCAGCACGGTTTCACCGAAATCCGGATGCGGCACGCCGATCACCGCGCTTTCGAGAACGCCGGGCTGGGCGTCCAGCACCAGCTCGATTTCCCGCGGATAGATGTTGTAGCCGCCGGAGATGATCAGATCCTTGTTGCGGCCGACGATGTGCACGTACCCGTCCGCGTCGATCCGGCCCAGATCGCCGGTGATGAAGAACCCGTCGTCGCGCAGTTCGGCGGCGGTCTTTTCCGGCATCTGCCAGTATCCCTTGAACACGTTCGGCCCGCGCACCTCGATCTGCCCGATCTCGCCCTGCGGCAGGGTGTCTCCGGTTTCCGGGTCCGTGATCCTGAGTTCGACCCCCGGAAGCGGAAAGCCGACCGTTCCGGCCCGGCGCTCGCCGTCATAGGGGTTCGAGGTGTTCATGTTGGTTTCGGTCATGCCGTAGCGTTCCAGGATGCGATGGCCGGTGCGGGCCTCGAACTGCGCATGGGTCTCGGGCAGGAGCGGCGCGCTGCCGGATACGAACAGACGCATATGCGCCACAAGATCACGGGTCAGGCGGGAATCCGAGAGAAGCCGGGTATAGAAGGTCGGCACGCCCATCATCGTGGTGGCGCGGGGCAGCTGCCAGAGGATCTCGTCAAGATCGAACCCGGGCAGGAAGATCATGCTGCCGCCGGTGGCCAGAACCACGTTGGTCGCCACGAACAGGCCATGCGTGTGAAAGATCGGCAGGGCGTGCAGCAGGACATCCTCGGCGCTGAACCGCCAGATGTCGGCCAGTGTCCGGGCGTTCGACAGCAGATTGCCCTGAGTCAGCATCGCGCCCTTGGAGCGCCCGGTGGTGCCCGAGGTGTAGAGAAACGCCGCCAGATCGTCGGCGCTCCGCCGGACCGGCGCAAAGGCCGGTAGCATCCCCAGCGCGCGCCGCATCAGGCTGCCGGAGCCGTCAGCGTTCAGCGTGGCGAGCCGGGCGCCATGCGCCTCGGCGACGGGTTGCAGCGCGGCCTCGCTCGCCGCATCGCAGACCACCAGCTTCGCGCCGCTGTTTTCGATGAAATAGGTCAGCTCTTCGACCGTGTAGGCGGTATTGAGGGGCAGAAAGATCAACCCGGCCTGCACGCAGGCGGCGTAAAGCGCCAGCGCCTCGGGGGATTTCTGCACCTGGACCGCCACCCGATCGCCGATGTCCAGCCCCAGCCCGTCCAGCGCATTGGCGATCCGCGCCGCCATGTCCAGAAACTCCGCATGCGTGATCACCCGGCCGTCCGGCAGATGCAGAAACGGCGTCGTCCGTCCGGCGTGCTGCCCGAACAGCTGATCATAGAGCGGGTTCGTCATCGGCCTGCCTCCTGTGGTTGCGCCATCCCTGCTGCTGTCCAAACAGACCGGATTTCCGCACAAGCTGCAACGGTGCGGGACGCCGCAAGGCGCACTTGGCGCCGTCGATCACGCCCGAACCGGTCTCGGCGTGAGACAGCGGGCCGCTTGGCAGGCCTTGCAAGCCGGGGCGCGAACCGCCGAAAATCCCTTTCACGTTTGCGTGAAACTGGCTGCCGTTGCCGCCGATCGCGCAGATTCGGGGCCGTTTCGCGCCCTTCCGGACCCCTTGGCGCGCTGGACACGCGCGAAAAGCGCCCTAGAACCCTTTGAAGGGCAGCGACAATCGCAATTCGTTTCGCGCAAAGGTTGACCGAAACCCGTTATTCGCGTTCAATTGGAAGTAGAGATTTGGAGAGTGTCATGAAGAGTTTGGCCTTGGTTGCAGCCGCGTTGTCCTTTGGATTTCTTTCGGCATCACCCTCATCGGCGGCCATGGTCTATCCCTGGACCGGGCTGTGTCCCGCGACCTGCATCGAAGACAATGCAACCGGGACATTGACGCTTACCGACGATTACGTGGTCGGCGACCGGATCACGTCGGACAATTTCGTGAGTTTCCAGATCGCGGAGCCCGGCGACACCCTTTCCTTCTCCTACACCTTCACGAACCCGGCCTTCGTGACCGGCAATCTGGGAAGCGGACGGCTGTTGATCGCCGAACGCGCAGGTGGGTCGTATTTCGGACAATCCGCGCTGGGGCTTTGGTTCTTCTCCTACGGCCCGGACCGGGAGGACTATACCTTCCTCGGTTATGGCGGCGCATTCGGCGACGCGGCTCCGGCACCCGTACCGCTGCCGGCTTCGGTTCTGCTGTTGCTTGCGGGGCTTGTCGGCCTGACCTTCGTCGCGCGCCGCCAGCGTGTCGCGGTTCAGGACGCATAGGCGAAACCGCCACCCTTTTTCCGGTCATTGCAGCAAAACGCACCTGCCTTGAACAGGGCGTTCTACCTTGCGCCGCAGGATGAAGCCCGCGCAGACCGAACCCTGAATCGACACTTGTCACTTAACTGTTGGGAAAGAAGGTTGGGCAGCCCCGCATCGGGGCTGCCCGTGGGCGGCGCCTTATTCCGCCGCCTCCAGAATCCGCTGACGCCGGCCGTCCCGATACAGTGCCTTGGCCAGCGCGATGCACATCAGGCCCATCACCATGGTAAAGGGCAAGGCGCCGATGATCATGGCGTTGCGCAGCGCGTCCATCGGATTGTTCTCGCCTGCGGCCAGGATCAGCGCGCCGATCACAGCGGTCAGGATCAGGCCCCAGATGATCTTGTGCTTGTTGCCGATCTTCTGATCGCCGCCCGACATGATCGTGTTCATCACCAGAATGCCCGAGTCCGCCGAGGTGACGAGGAAGGTCATGATCAGCACCACGCACATGATGGTGATGCCCGACAGCAGGCCACCGGTGATCATCTCCTGCAGGGTCACGAACAGCTTGGCGGTGTTCGAGGCACCGATGATGGTCCCTTCGGCCACGCCGGTCAGCTCCAGGTCGATGGCGGTTCCGCCGAGGATGGTCATCCAGGCGAAACAGACCAGCGCCGGGGCGAAGACGCAGCCGATGATGAACTCGCGCACCGACCGGCCCTTGGAGATCCGCGCCAGGAACAGGCCCACGAAGGGCGAGAACGCGATCCACCAGGCCCAGTAGAACGTGGTCCAGCCGGCCTGCCATCCGAATTGCCGTCCCGGCTCACCGGCGGCATAGGCTGCGGCCAGAACCTCGTCGGGCAGCGCGGCGGCATCGCCTTCCAGGCCCGACTTGAAGCCGTCGAAAGACCCCCAGGCGTTGGTCGCGCCGCTGTAGAGGGCATCCGCGAACGGGGCCGCTTCGCCGGGCAGCGCCGCGGCGAACTGGCCTTCGGATTGCGGGCTGAACGCGCCGAAGCTGAGGGAAATGAAGTGCAGGATGTAATCCACCAGCGCGGTGGCATAGGTCGTCATCGCAAACAGGAACGAACCGAATACGACAAAGGTCAGCAGCAGGATGATCGACAGCACCAGGTTGAGGTTCGACAGGTACTTGACCCCGCGGCCCACGCCCGAAACGGCCGAGATGATCGACAGCCCCATGATCACAAGCAGACCGGCAATCAACCCGACCGCGTTGGGCGCAGGGGCCTCACCGGTCATGTCCATCATCCATTCCATGCCGGTGATGGCGTACATCCCGTCGATGAACTGCGACACGCCGTAGCCGATGGTCACGGAGACGCCGAGGATGGTGGCGACCACGCCCAGCACGTCCACGACGTGACCCAGAAACCCGTTCATCAGGCGCCCGAACAGCGGCGTCAGCGCGGTGCGGATGGTCAGCGGCATGTCGCGGGTATAGGCGTAGTAGGCCAGCGACAGGCCGGTCACCACATAGATCGACCAGGCGTGAAAGCCGTAATGCAGGAACGTATAGCGATACCCGGATTTCAGCGCCTCTTCGGTGTTGCCTTCGACCGCGCCGGCCAGAACGACGGGGTTCGACCCCCACAATCCCAGCGGTTCGGCGGTGGCGAACACCATCAGCCCGACGCCCAGACCGGCGCCGAACATCATCGAGAACCACGAGAAATCCGAAAATTCCGGTTTCTCGCCCTCAGGCCCCATGATCCGCCTGCCGGTGCGCGGCAGCAGCGCCACCACGAACAGGAAGAAGGCGAACAGCCCGACGATGATGATGTAGAACGTGTTGAAGTCTTCGAGCAGCCGCCAGTTCAGGCTGCCCAGGGTTCCGTTCGCGTTCGCGGGCCAGACGAGCGCCCAGATGACCAGCGCCACCATGATGCCCTTGCTCAATAGCGCGATCTCAAGACTGTGGCCTTCGTAGAAGCCGCTTGCGGCCTTTCGTATCTCCAAGTCTGTAAAGGGTTGCTTGATTGACATGTGTTTCCTCCCTGTTCGCACGTGTCGGTATTTTCCGGGGGGTCTCGTTTGCGCGCGGCGTCCCGGTTCCCGCGCCGCTCAGCTTCCTTTCAAGATGGCGTCGATCTTGGCGAGCGTCGCCGTGTTCACGGCCACCCCGTCCTTGCGGGCCATGAGGCGTTTCGCGCGCCGGCCGTCTCCCGGCAAATGTGCGCCGTCTTGGAAGCGGATCGCTTCGACAAGATCGACAAGACGGGTCGAAAAAACGTCACCTGCGGTGGCAAAAGGGTCGATCGCGATGAAGAACTGCCCTGTCTTGGGCGGCCCTCCGGCTGTTCCGGAGAAGGGCGAGGCGTGCACACCGAGGGTCGCGCCGGTCAGCGCGGCGGCCATGATCTCGGTCAGAAGCGCGATGCCCACCCCCTTGTATCCCCCCGACGGCGCCATCGATCCCTTGAGGCCCACATTCGGGTCGGTGGTCGGGTTTCCCTCGGGGTCGAGCGCCCAGCCGACCGGAATCGGCCTGCCTTCGCGGGCGTGTTTCATCACCTCGCTTTTGGCGATGGTGCTGGCGCTCTGGTCGATCAGCAGCGCCGGCTGGCCGTCCGGGCCGGGCGCCGCGATGGAAAACGGGTTGGTGCCGACCACCGGCCGGGCGCCGCCCGACGGTGCGATCGAGGCCGGCGCGTTGGTGAAGCCCAGCCCGACCAGCCCGGCCTGCGCCAGCCGATAGGTGTGATAGCCCAGCACCCCGCAATTGTAGCTGTTGCGGATGGCCAGCGCCGCCACCCCCTGTTCGCGGGCGGCGGGGATCAGCGCCTCGAACCCCAGGTCGATGGCCGGATGCGCAAAGCCCGTCGCCGCATCGACGCAGATCACGGCCGGGCGGGGCCTGGTGAGGATCGGCCGGGCCTGCCCGTCCACCTTGCCGCACTGAACATGCTCGCAATAGATCGGGATATAGGCGAGGCCGTGGCTGGCGACGCCATCCGCTTCGGTCGCGGCCGTGGCGACGGCGAGAGGCCGGGCGTTGTCCTCGGCGGTTCCGACAGCGACAAGGGCGCGCAGCGACAGGTCTTCGATCTCGGCCAGGGACAAGGTCCGGGTTTGTGTCATCGCGGTGCCTCCTCAGTCATTGTCGGACACGCCCGCGCCCGCGCCCCGCAGGCGCGAATGCTCGGTCGCCGGGGCATAGGTTCGGTGGGCCAACCGGTTCAGTGCGGCCCAGGCCGCCGGATCGGGATCAGCGCGGGTCCGGTGCGGGCGGGGGGCGCGGAGCGTGCCGCCGCGGCGGATCGTGATCCGCTCGGCCAGATCGGGAAACGCGCCCGCAAGCTCGAGGTCCGCGCCATCGGTCACGGCAGTTGCGCCCTGCGCCTCCACCGTCACGCAGCCGGCCAGGCGGCGCGCGGCCTGCGCGGCGAGGGGCACGAGGATCAGCGGAACCGCGACCCGTCGCAGTTGGATCGGCCCTGCTGCAATCAGATGGGCGGCGTCTGACAGCGATGCGCCGGCGGTCAGCGGGCACAGCTCCGCCCTGCCCTGCCAGTCATCGCCGAGCGACAGCGGCACGTGATCGGCCAAGGCGCCGGCATGGTCCCGTTCCAGCAGCTGAGCCAGCGCCGCCGCGCCGTCCAGCCCCTGCGCGCACAGCCATCGCGTGGCCTTGGCCGCCTCTTCGGCCAGGCCCCAGGCATATCCCGCCCCGCGCGCCGCGCGCTTGGCGGTGGCTTCGATCTCGTTCAGCGACACGCTCATCCCGCCGCCTCCGGATAGACCCAGAGATCGGCGGTCGCGGGTGTCAGGTCTTCGGGATAGGGCGCGCCGGCATACATGCAGATGCGCACCCAGCGATCCGAGCGCGGGTCGAAATGGGTGGCGCCGAAAAAGGACAGCTTGGCGCGCAGCATGTCGATGGGCAGGACCGAGGCACTGATCGTGTTGTCACGGATCTCGCCATAGGGTGCCAGGCGGTTCATCTGGGCGCGGCGGATGGTGTGGCGGTGTTCGGGGTGCGCCAGCAGGAACTCGGCGACCGGCAGATCATCGTCGCAGGCCATGAGCGCGGAATAGGCCGCGGCGGCGTCGCGGGCGGGGGCCAGCGGCTGTTCGTAATCGGCAATCGGCTCTTCGAAGCGTTCGCCCATGCGCGGCTCCAACTTTTCTTCCGACACGTACCAGGCGCGGGCGCAGTTTGCGGGATCGGTCCAGTCCAGATCCAGCGCCCAGCCGAAATCCCGCCGGATCAGCGCGCGCAGCCCGCCCACGGGCATTTCGCCGTCGATGACGAAGGCGGCCGAGTTGCCGTCGGCCATGCAGCCCGACAGGCCATCGACCAATTCGCCATAGGGCTCGAGGATCAGCGAGGCGAGCAGTTCCTGCCCCTCTTCGCTGAGTGCGGTTTCCGACCAGACCATCAGCCGGTCCCACGGGCGGTCCTGGCGCAGGGCATCGCCGGCCACGGCCTCCTGCAGCGCCCGGATATCCTGTTGCAGTTGGGCCAGTTTCTCGATCTGGATCGGATGCGCCGAACGCCAACGGATCACCGACAGCGCGCTCTGCCGCAGAACCCGCAGGAAGAGGCCGATCTCGGCCTCCGAGGCGGCACGACAGGCGCGGACACGGGCGATGGCCTCTTCCCGCGCCATGATCCAGTTGTTGAACAGGATCGGGTGGTTGACGATGAAGGGCGCCATGCCCAGGCCCGTGGAGTTGCCGATCCCGAGTTGCCGGGCCACGGCCGGATCGAGGCGCGCGGCGCGGTCGCCGCCCTGGATCCGTGCCATGTGCTCCACCAGATCGCGCACGAAGGTGCGGGTCAGATAGACCGACAGCATCTCGGCCTGGAACGGAGCCTGCAATTCGTCGCGGTCGGCGATCGTCTCGCGGTCGGCCGCGCCAAACTTGCCAGATCCGTAGACGGCGGTCGTGCGCATCAGATAGCCGACCTGTTCGATCTGTTCGGGATCGGGCTGCCGCCCCGCCGCCAGGCGATCCACCACATGCGACCACAGCCGCACCGACCGGTTGGCCCGCGACAGCGACAGCTCGCGCTCGCTGATGCGCCCGGCCTCCTGCAGCGGGACGTTGCGCGACAGCCGGTCAAGATCGGCGGCGGTCGGAATGCCGTCGAACAGGGCAAAAGTGGCGTCCCATGCCTCGGCGATCACCCGGTCCGACCGCAACTCGTCCGGCAGGTCATGGGCGAAGGCCACCAGCGAATAGGCCCGCCGGGGGCCTTGCGCGACATAGACCGCCCGGCCGACGCCGGCCGCGTCGATGTCGAAGACCGGGCGCGAGAACCGCCAGCCTTCGCGCGCCATGCGGCGCGTCAGGATCCGCATGAAACTCAGGCGGCACTGGTGCAACGATCCGAGCCGCTTCAGCCGCATCACGGTCGCCGGATCGCGGCGGGCGATATGCGTGCCGGGCCGGTTCATCGCGGCGGCGGCCCGAAATTCTCGGCAAAGAACCGGTACCAGTTCCCGCCCATGATCCCCGCGACCTCGTCCTCGGACAGCCCGACATCGCGCAGTCCGGCTTCGATCTTGCCGAAGTCGCGGTTGTCGCGGAACCAGGCCGGCATCGGCGGAAAGCCCGGACAGCTGGCCGAGCCTTCGCCATAGTCGATCTCCTTGCTCCAGCGTCCGACCCGCATCCATTCGACCACGCTGTCGGGCTGATCCTGGCACAGGTCGGTGCCCAGCCCGAAATGCGCCGCGCCAAAGCGTTCGACCGTGCGGGCGATCATCTCGCAGAAGCTCTGCAAGGTGCAGGCGGATTTGTCCTTCAGGTGATGCGGATAGACGGAGAATCCCAGCATCCCGCCATTCTCGGTCACGGCGCGGATCACGTCCTCGCGCTTGTTGCGCAGCGCCGGCGCCCAGTCATGGGGGTTGGCATGGGTGATCGCGATGGGCCGTTCCGAGATCTCGGCCGCCTCGATGGTCGAACGATCGGCCGAATGGCTCATGTCCACCACGAGACCCACGCGGTTCATCTCCCGGATGACCTGTTTGCCCATGCGGGTGATGCCAGTGTCCTCGCTCTCGTAACAGCCGGTGGCGAGCAGGGACTGGTTGTTGTAGCTCAGCTGCATGAACCGCGCGCCCAAGGTGTGCACGATCTCGACCAGGCCGATGTCGTCTTCGATGGGGGACGGATTCTGGAAGCCGAAGAAGATTGCGGTCCGGCCGGTCTCTCGCGCCGTGTCGATGTCGCTGGCGCACAGGCCCTTCATGATCAGGTCGGGATAGTGCTCGAACCAGCGATTCCATCGTTCGAGGTTCAGAACCGTTTCGCGGAAGTTTTCGTGATAGGCCACGGTGACATGCACCGCATCGACGCCGCCCTGGCGCAACTGCCGGAAGATCTTTTCCGACCAGTTGGCGTATTGCAGCCCGTCGATCCGCATCACCCGGGAGCTCCGGCGCTGACATAGGCGGTCTTGACCGTGGTGTAGAACTCTGCCGCCGCACGGCCCTGCTCGCGCGGGCCATAGGAGCTGTCGCCGCGGCCGCCGAAAGGCACGTGATAGTCGGTGCCCGCGGTGGGCAGGTTGACGGTCACGACCCCGGTGCGCACGTTGCGCCGGAAATGCGTGGCGCGGGCGAGGCTTTGCGTGACGATCCCCGAGGTGAGGCCGAAATGGGTGTCGTTGACCGTGGCCAGGGCCTCGTCATAACTGCCAACCTTGATGACCGAAGTCAGCGGCGCGAACATCTCCTCGCGGTTGATGCGCATGGCGTTGGTGGTGTTCACGAACACGCCCGGCGACATGTAATGGCCTTCGTGCGGCATCTCCAGCCGCTCTCCGCCGCAGGCGAGTTCTGCACCCTCGGATCTGCCCAATTCCACATAGGCCAGGTTCTCTTGCAGTTGCTGTTCGCTGACGACCGGACCCATCTGGGTGCGCTCCTCCAGCGCGTGCCCCACCTTCATCGCCCGGGCGCCGGCCACCAGTTTTTCAACAAATTCGTCATGTACCGCAGAATGAACCACCAACCGCGACGAGGCCGTGCATTTCTGACCGGTACCGCCAAAGGCCCCGCCAAGCGCCAGCGTCACGGCCAGATCGAGATCGGCGTCATCCATCACCGCCAAGGCGTTCTTGGAGCCCATTTCCATCTGTACCTTGGTCAGGTTCTGGATGGCGGCGGCGGCGATCCCCTTGCCCACCGGAACCGAACCGGTGAAGGAAACGGCGTTGACCGCAGGGCTTTCCACCAGTCGTTGCCCGATCGACCGGCCCGAACCCATGACCAGGCTGAACAGCCCCTTGGGGATGTCCTGCGCCGCGATGATCTCGGTCAGCGCCACTGCCGAGGCGGGGGTGAGGTTGGCCGGCTTCCACACCACCGCGTTGCCATAGCACAGCGCCGGCGCGATCTTCCACGCGGCGGTGGCCATCGGGAAGTTCCACGGGCTGATCACCGCGACCACGCCCACGGGTTCGCGCCGCACGTCGATCTCGATCCCGTCGCGCACGCTGTCGGCATTCTCGCCGATTTGGCGCAGGCATTCGGCCGCGTAGTAGGTAAAGAATTGACCGGCGCGATAGACCTCGCCGCGGCCTTCGGCCAGAGGTTTGCCCTCTTCGCGGCTCAGCAATGTGCCCAGTTCGTCGGCCCGCGCCATCAGCGCAGTGCCGATATTCATCAGCACCGCCTGCCTGCGCTCAAGCCCGTAGCGCGCCCATTCCGCCTGCGCCGCGCGCGCGCGGTCCAGCGTGGCCTCCAGCTGATCCGGGCTGGCCTGCGCAAACAGGCCGACAAGATCGCTCAGATCCGAGGGGTTTCGGTTTTCGATTTCGCTTTCGCCCGCCTGCCATTCGCCGGCGATGAGATTCAGCTTGGTCACGCAGGAAGCCCCAAATCCAGTCATTCGATTTGAAACAGGATGGACTTCGGCCACTGCATCAGTCAAACTCAAACATCTTAAATTGACTTCAGTAAAATTGAAGTATGGCGATCAAGATCGAAATGCTGCGCTGCTTCTGCACAGTTGCCCGGACCGGCAACCTGGCCGAGGCCGCGGATCGGCTGGGACGCACGCAATCGGCCGTGTCGATGACGCTGAGGCAGCTTGAGGATCACCTCGGGAAGAAGCTGTTCGAAGGCGAACGGAAAAACAGGCTGACGCCGTTGGGGCAACAGGTGTTCGACCTGGCGCTCCAGCAGGTGCGCCGGTTCGACCAGGCGGTGCGCAGCATCGAAATGGCCGCCGAAGCCAGTCACGGGCTGATCCGGATCGTCTCGGTCCCGTCGGTGGCGGCGCTCGTCTTTCCGCCGGTGCTGGAGCACATGACCCGCACCTATCCCGGCCTGCGGGTCGAGCTGCGCGACACCGACACGCAACAGGTTCTCGATGCGCTGGCCGAGGGCAAAGCCGATATCGGGATCGCCTCGGGGCACCACCCCCTGAACGGCGTCACCACGGTGCCGCTGTTCGAGGACCGGTTTGGCCTGGTCTGCGCCGCCGATCACCCGCTGGCCCTGCGCGCGACGCCGCCGCGCATCGCCGATGTGGCCACTGCCGCCTTTGTCCGCAACGCGCTGTGCGATCTGATCCGCACGCCCCGGTTCCACGACGCCATCGCAACCGCCGATGTCACCATCCACAACACGCATTCGCTGATCACCATGGTCCGCACCGGCGACTGGGTGACGGTCCTGCCCGAAACCGTCGCCCGGTTCATCCCTGAATCGACGGTTTTCCGCCCGCTGGCGGATCTGTCCGACAAACGGCAGGTCTGTCTTTACACGCGGGAGCGGACGCGCTTTTCGGAACTGACCCGGGATTGCAGCGCGTTCATCCGATCATTGAGGCTGGTATAGCGGCCTTCCGAGCCTGCGTCATTCCGGCAGACCCGCCTGCCTTAGATCCTGTTCGAGCATCGTGAAATAGTCGGGATACAGCCCCCGCCAGCACTCGCGGAAACGGGTCACGGTGATGTCGGGCGCGATGTCCAGCAGTTCCTGTACCGCGTCCTGCGCCTCGGCCGCATGACCCTTTCGCGAAAGGATCGCCGCCAGGATCAGCAGGCCCAGGTGGCCGACGTACCGGTTTTCATAGGCCGACCGGACCAGTGCTTCGCTTTCGTCGAGGTCTCCGAGAACATACAGGCTGAGCGCCTTGCTGACCTTCTTGATGTCGAGGTAGGGCCCCTTGGGACTGAGCCGAATGGAAGCGTCGATGATGGGGATGGCGTTCTCGGCGCGGCCGCTCCAGAACTGCGCGGCCGCCAGGCAGAGATGCGCCACGGTCGAGCTGGGATTCAGGGCTGCCGCCAGTTCCGACTGGCTGATCGCGCGGTTCAGCTTGCCTTGCAGCATGTAGACCCGGCTCAACGCGACCTTGGCCAGGCTGCTCCGGTCATTCAGCGATACCGCGATCCTGGCATGTTCAAGGGCTCGGCTCAGAACCGGGTCGCTGTCATCGGTCTCGCAATAGGTGATCCGGCGGCAGTCGAAAAGCGAGAGCAGCGCGTGGGCCTCGGCAAACTGAGGCGCTTCCTTCACCAGGGTACTCAGAAGGTCGCGAGCGGACTGCGTGTGCGCGTCCGAGATCTTGTGGTAGTGCCACATCGCGTGCTGGAACTTGTGCCAGATGCCCAGATCCTCGTCCGGAAACCGCGCGCGTTCGCGTTCGACCACCCTCAGCTTGGCATCGACATTGGTGGCGATCGCCTGGGCGATTTCCTCCTGCAGATCGAAGATGTCGGTCGCGTCGCGGTCGTAACGTTCCGCCCAGATGTGATGGCTCGTCCGCGCATCGATCAACTGGACCGAGATGCGCACCCGCGACCCTGCCTGCCGCACGCTGCCTTCGACCAGGTAATCCACACCCAGTTCGCGCCCGATCTGCTGAATGCCCGTGGCCTGGCCTTTGTAGGCAAAGGACGAGCCGCGCGAGATCACCATGAGCCAATCGACACTCGACAGATAGAGGATCAGTTCCTGCGCGAATCCGTCCGAGAAATACTCCTGACCCGGATCGCCGCTCATGTTGTCGAAGGCGAGCACCGCGATGGCCGGTCGGCCCTCGGTCAGTTCCTGGCGCGGGTCCGAGGTGCCGCGCCCCGCCGGTATCGACTCCGCGCGCGGGCCAGCGACCGCCGCGCCGCCGAAACCGTCCCGGGGTTCGTCGATTTCGAACAGCGGTCCATGCTTGGGCCACTGGCTGCCGGTCAGCTTCATGAAATCCTTCAGGTTCGCCGCCGCATAGAGAAACGCCATGCGGCGGGCCTTGTCGGAATTCGGCTTGTTGACAAAATTCAGCCCCACCGCCACGCGCGCCAGCATGGACTGGACTTCCATGTAAGCCAGCCGGTCCGACTGGTTGCGGTCCACCCAGAGCATCTGGTTGCCGCGCAGCGCCTCGATCACCTGAATCAGGCCCAGATCGTCGCCGCGCAGCGCCGCGTCCGTGCGCGACTGGCTGAAGGTGGACAGGTGCCCGAGAATCGCGTTCCAGTTGCCCGCATCGACCTTCTCGCGCATCAGCAGCAGGTGGCTCAGTTCGAAATAGGCATGATCGTAGAACAGGAACTGGCGGTCCTGATACAAGGCCAGATCGATCAGATAGTAGCTCAGACTGCCGGCTTCGGTCCCGCTGACCAGCACGTTGTAGCCATGCAGATCGCCGTGCACATTGCCCAGGACCGCCCGCAGCTTGTGGGCGGTGGCAAAATCCGACCCGGAATGCGTCAGAAACAGCGGATTGGGATACCAGCGTCCCTCGAAGACAAAGCTCTGTTCCTTAGCGGCGAGCCCGCATTGCCCCTGTACGAAGTCCGCGATCCGTCCCTGGCGGGGATCCAGCCGATAGCCAAGCCAGCCGTCCAGAAGATCCCGGACCGACACCAGACCCGGCGACAGCGTGCAGGCGGCGTTCCAGTCTTCCAGCAACCCCGTGGAGACCAGCTTGGCCGCCTCCAACTGGCTGGCATGCGAGCATTCGGCCCAGGGTTTTGCGTATTCCAGACCCCGCCCCGCGATCGACGACAGGATCGCCATCCGTTCGCCTTCGGTGCAGGTCTTCAGAATTCTCGGCAGGTGGCGTTTCGCGAAATCCGGCGCCGCCGAAAAGGCGGTTTCGTGCCGTTCCGCCTCCGACGGTTCGTTCCACGCAGGATCGGGCGCACGGTCGAATTTCAGGATCGCCTGGCCACTGAAATCGTCGCTGTGGATATCCGCGGCAAAGACCGCCGCCCCCGACTTGCCGCTCAGCTTGTGGTGCAGATGGATGTCGTCGCCATGCCCCCATTGCCCTTCGAGCACCGGTCGAAGGTCCTGGTACCCATCTGGCCATGGCAACCCGGAAAGGGCGCCTTGCGCGGGATCGACCATCCCCGAACCAACAGCGTCTGTCACCATCACTCCCTTCCTGTCCCGTCAATCCCAGCGATTTGCGGACAGTTCAGTCTTTGCCAGTGTACCGGGACGCGACCGCAACGCATACCCATATCCCTTCGATCCAATTGGCCATTCAGGCAAGCGGATAGCTGTTACTGGTTCAGGTTTCCGGAACCGTCTCTCTGTCCGTTTCGCCAGTTCGTTGAACTGGCTGCCTAAACCGGTAGCCCGGCGTGATCCCTTCGGTCGGCAAGAAACTTCGCGACAAAACCTATCGAGGCGATGCCGAAACTGCTGCCGGACCCCGCCGTGCAATTGCTCAGAGCGACATGTAGTCGTGTTTCTCTTCCGCCGCGCCTGGATGGGTGACGGCGCCGCGATAGGTGTCGCCCACCAGTTGCGCGTATTTCCACAAGGCGCCGCTGGCATAGATCGTTTCGCGCGGGCCCGCCCATTTCGCCTTTCGCGCGGCGAGTTCGGCATCACTCAGATCCACGCTGAGTTCACCCTTGACCGCATCGATGGTGATCATGTCCCCGTCCTGCAGCAGCGCGATCGGGCCGCCCTTGGAGGCTTCCGGCCCGACATGCCCGACGCAGAAGCCTCGGGTCGCGCCGGAAAACCGTCCATCCGTGATCAGTGCGACCTTCTTTCCCATGTCCTGGCCGGAGAGAGCGGCCGTGGTGGCCAGCATCTCGCGCATTCCGGGACCGCCGGCCGGACCCTCGTTGCGGATCACGATGACCTCTCCTTCCTTGTAGGATCGGGACTGCACCGCTTCGAACGCGTCCTGTTCACACTCGAAGACCCGAGCGGGGCCGGTAAAGACGATCTCGTCCTCGGCCATGCCAGCGATTTTCACGATGGCGCCTTCGGGAGCGAGATTCCCTTTGAGACCCACGACACCACCCGTTTTGGACAAGGGTTTCGCAATCGGGTGGATGACGCGGCCATCCGCTTCGAGAGCGATCTTGTCGAGTTCTTCTCCGATGGAACAACCCGTCACCGTCAGGCAATCCTCGTGGATCAGGCCGGCCTTGCGCAATTCCTTCATGACGACATAGATCCCACCGACCTCGTACATGTCTTTCGCCAGAAACCGCCCGCCCGGCTTGAGATCGACAAAATAGGGCGTGTCGCGAAAGATCTCGCAGACATCGTCGAGAAAGAACTCGATACCGGCCTCATGCGCCATAGCCGGAAGGTGCAGCCCCGCATTGGTCGAACCGCCCGTGCAGGCCACAACGCGCGCCGCGTTTTCCAGCGATTTCCGGGTCACGATATCGCGTGCCCGGATGTTCTTCTCGATCAGGTTCATGGCCGCAACACCGGAAGCTTCGGCATATTGATCCCGGCTTTCATAGGGCGCCGGGGCACCCGCCGAATTCGGCAGGGCGAGACCGATCGCTTCGGACACACATGCCATCGTGTTCGCCGTGAACTGGCCGCCACAGGCGCCAGCCGAGGGGCAGGCAACGCGCTCGAGCTTTTGCAGAGCACAACCGGACATGTTTCCGGCCTGATGCCGGCCCACCGCTTCAAAGACATCCTGGATCGTGACGTCGTGGCCGTCCAGCCGGCCGGGCAGGATCGATCCGCCATACAGAAAGACGGATGGCACGTTGAGGCGGATCATTGCCATCATCATGCCGGGCAGCGACTTGTCGCAGCCCGCAAGGCCCACCAGCGCGTCATAGCAATGGCCGCGCATGGTCAGTTCGACGGAATCCGCAATCGCCTCGCGCGATGCCAGGGACGAGCGCATCCCTTCGTGCCCCATCGCAATCCCATCCGTCACCGTGATCGTGGTGAACTCGCGCGGCGTTCCGCACGCGGACTTTACCCCCATCTTGACCGCCTGTGCCTGACGGCTCAGCGCGATGTTGCACGGAGCGGCCTCGTTCCAGCAGGTTGCAACACCAACGAAAGGCTGGTGGATTTCCTCTTCGGTCAGCCCCATCGCGTAATAGAACGACCGGTGCGGAGCCCGGGCGGGGCCCTCCGTCGTATGCCGGCTGGGAAGATTGGGTTTGTGGATGGTCTCTTTGGTCATGCTGGCTCCGGGTTGTGAATGTCCCAAACGATTATCGGCGTAGGGATCTCTGCGTTGTTTCTGTCCACGGGGGGCCGACGGGGAGTCTGGTTTCCGGCTTCCCTGCCCTTTTGCGCCGCCCCATACTCAGCCATGGCCTTTGTAGCTTGCACAAAGCTGTTCGGTCTCTTCGGCCAAAAGTTCCGCGGCCATGCACGCACAATAGCCTTTGTCGCCCGCAGGCGTAAAATGCGTACAGTCGCGGCAGGTTCCGAAAGTGGGCGCCCCGCGAAGGTCCGAAAGCGACGAGGACAGCCGGGACAGTATCGAAAGAAATTCCTGTTGTTCGTTGGCGCCGAGACCTTCCAGCACACCGATCAAATCCCGCAGTGGGTCATTTTCCAACGCGGCGCGACCGGTTTCCGAAAGATCAAAATAGACGCTGCGTCTGTCCACGGACGACTTGTTTCGAACGATCAGCCCCCGGGCCTCCAACGATTTGATGACCTGCGACGCCGTTCCCCGCGTCGTGGCATGAAAGCTCGCGAAGGCCGACGGAGTTCGAGTGCTGCGGTTGGACCGCGACAAGAACCTCAGACAGGTCCATTGCGCCGCGGTCATCTCGGAGCCTGCGTCGTCGGTTCGGCAAGCTCGCCCAAGATGGATTAGCAACTCCGCGATGCGGTCTGTGGGAGCAGGTTCGGGTGACATGCGCGGAAAGTATCGAACCGAAATTACTTTGACAAGGAAACTGCATCTAGTTTAGTTTCGATTCGAAATCACCAAGGCCCTGCGGAAATGAACAGACCCGTACGAAACTGGGGCTCCAGAAGCCGTGGCAAGCCGAAAGGCGATATGCTGACGCCGAAAGAAGAACGGCGCCTCATCCGGGCGTGGCAGCAACATGGCGATCATGATGCGCGCGAGAAACTGATCACGGCCTTTGCACCGTTGGCTGCGGCGATGGCAAAACGATCTGCGCCCGGTGATCAGGAAATGGAACGCGACCTGCTGCAACAGGCCAATATCGGCCTCATGAAAGCAGCCGACCGCTTTGATCCCGGTCGCGGGTTTCGCTTCGCGACCTACGCTGCCTGGTGGGTGCGCGCCGAGATCCAGGATTTCAAACTCGCCAACAGATCCGTCGTGCGGCGTCCCAACTCCCCGGAAATCCGCAAGGTGGCCTTCAATCTTGCGCGCGCCGAGTCGCGGGTCTCCGCGCTGCAAGATCTCACGAAACCCGAGGCCGACGCCCGCGTGGCCAAGTTGCTGTCGGTCAGCATTCCTCGGTTGAACGAGGTGCGCATGCAGATCTCCGGTGCAGATGCATCGCTCAATGCATCGGTTTTCGACGACGAGGGGGAGGACCGGCTGTTCGCGCTGGTTGATCCATCCAGCACCGGACTCCCGGAAGGTGTGTCCGATCTGGATACGAAAAAGCTCCGCGGCGTATTGGTCGACGCGCTTCTGGACCTGCCTGACCGGGAACGCGCGATCATTCTGGCCACCCAACTCGCCGATCCCCCCTGCACGCTTGCGGTGCTGAGCGACCGCTACGGCGTTTCCAAGGAACGCGTGCGACAACTGCGGGAACGCGGATTCGAGAGATTGCGAGACTCGTTGCGACAACGGAACCTGGCGTTCGACAGTTTCGCGCCTTAAAACCGTTGGCTTTCGCACCACATAATGCTAATATTTTTTGCGTTTTGCGCACTACATAAGAAATCCTGTTTCCCGTCGATTACTACCGATAATGTTCCATTATCACTTTCGTTGACTTCCGCCACCTCAAACCACAAGATAGGTCACGAAACCGAAACTGGCCGGCCGGAGGCCCCTGCCCTTGCCCCGCATTCAGGATCTCACGTGTTCAGAACGGGTTTTCGATCGCAACGCCCGTGGGCACGAAATCGCTTTCATTGCCGGTGACGACCGTCGCCCCGTGGCGCAGGGCCGTCGCGGCGATCATCAGGTCGGCGCCGGAATGCCCCAACTCGGCGCTCAGTCGGCCCCAGAGCCGCGCTTCTTCCGCGCCAAAGCTCAGGATCCGGTCGGCAAAGACCAGCGACGTGCGGTCCAGCCAAAGGCGCAGATCGCGCGCAAAGCGCGGGTCACGCCGTTGCTGCAACCGGATTCCGCGTTCGATCTCACCCAGGGTGATCGCGCTGAGAAACAGGGTGTGTTCGGGTTTGGTCCGCAGCCATGCCGCCACCTGCGGCGCCCGGTCCGGCCGGCGGATGGCCGAGATCACGTTCGTGTCGATGATGTACATTCAGAACTCGACATCCCGCGGCTGTGCCTCGGCCCGGTCCACGTCACCGCCCGGAAAGGCCAGCAGGTGGTCGGCAAAACTCTCCCGCGCCTCGACCGCACCTTGCAGCAGCCGCTGATAGTCATCCGCCGACAGCACGACCACGGCCGGCTTGCCACGGCGCGTGACCTCCTGTGGCGTTCCCGCCAGCGCCGCGTCCACCACGGCCGAGAACTTGTTCTTGGCGTCCTGAAGGGTCCACATGGTTTTGTCCTTCCACTCTCATCTAGCTATATAGCTAGCCAGCGGGTTACAATCAAGACATGAGCCGCGAACCCCACCTCCCCGTACCGCCGCCCGCCCTTTCCCCGGCCGATCAGGAGGCTCTTACCGATCTCTATGTGCGCGGCACGCCCGAGAACACTCTGCGCGCCTATGAACGCGATCTGCTCTACCTCACCGCCTGGAAGCGTGCGCGGTTCGATGCCGACCTGGCCTGGCCCGAATCCGAAGAGGTGGCCGTCGCCTTTCTGCTGGATCATGCACGCGACCTGGTGGACGTTCCCGAAACCGACCGTGCGGTAGAGGCGGCTTCGACCCTGATCGCCCTGGGACTCCGGAAGACACTCGCCTGCCCCGCCCCCGCCACGCTCGACCGGCGCGTCGCCTCGTGGCGCGCCTTTCACCGGATGAAGAACCTGGACAGCCCCTTCGACGCACCCTTCGTCAAACAGGCCCGCGCCAAGGCGCGCCGCGCCGCCGCGCGGCCACCGGCCCCGAAATCCGCGCACCCGATCACGCGCAACATTCTCGAAGCCATGCTGGATACCTGCCATGGCTCGCGCCGCGACTGCCGAGACCGGGCGATCCTGATGCTGGGCTGGGCTTCGGGCGGGCGCCGCCGGTCCGAAATCTCCGGCCTGATGCGCGAGGACGTGTCGCTTAAGGAATTCGAAAAGCGCGGCATCGCGTGGCTGACCCTGGTCGAGACCAAGACAACCGCCAAGGGCGAAACCCCGCGGCTGGTGCTCAAGGGCCGCGCGGCCCAGGCGCTGGTGCATTGGATCGAGGTCGGCAAGATCGAAAGCGGCCCCCTCTTCCGTCCCATTTCCAAGGCCGACCGGGTGCTTAAGCGCCGCCTTACGGCCGATGCGATCTATCAGATCGTCAAGCGCCGGCTCAGACTGGCCGGGCTGCCGGACGGATTCGCCAGCCCGCACGGGCTGCGCTCGGGCTTTCTGACTCAGGCCGCGCTCGACGGTGCGCCGATTCAGGCGGCGATGCGCCTGTCCCTGCACCGGTCGCTGGCGCAGGCGCAGCGTTACTATGACGATGTGGAAATCACCGACAATCCGGCCACCGACCTGCTGGGATGAAAAAGGCGCCGGTGTGGCCCGGCGCCTCTTGTCCTGCAATCTTACCCGTGGGTAAGACCGGCTAGTCCCGCTGAAGCTTGTCGATCAGATCCGCGACCGCCTGTTCCAGATCGCCGCGATCCACCCGCGTGAAGTCCAGGTCGTACCGCAACTCGATCCGTCCGTTCGACGCGGCACATTTGGCGATCCCGTTGCGGCCGGTGACCTGAAACGTCGTCTTGGCCCGCCGCGTCTTGGCCGGTCGCTCCGGCACGGGCCTGGCCGGCCGCCCTGCCCCGTCTTCCAGGAACCCGCGCAGGATCTCGGTTTCGCGCGCGCCGTCGCGCTCCGGCTCTGCCATCAGCGCCGTGCTGACCCGCCGGATCAGCCCCGGATCCGCGTCCAATCTGCGTTTGAGCTCCACGCCCACATTGCGTGGAATGTCGTTGGGATGGGCCAGAACCTTGTCCAGCATCGCCAACAGGCTGGCAAAGGCGCGGATGTAGCTGCGCTTGGTATAGCTGGCGGATTTGAACAAGACCGCCACCGCCTTGTCCACATCCGGGCATTCGTTGGCCGGGTCCAGGGCATAGGCTCGCGCCAGCGCCCCCATTTCGGCAAAGGAGATGTCCTTGCGGATCAGGTTCTCATCGACCATGCGGCGATAGCTGTCGTTCAGCCCGGCCTCCGCGACGATGCCTGCCGGTATGGCGGAAAAGGCGGCATCGCCGGTTTCCTCATGCAGCGCCCGATAGGCCGAAAGCCGGCGCATGCCTTGGATCAGCTCGTACCGGCCATCCGCACGGCGCTCGACGCGGATCGGGTTTGACAGGCCGATCTCCTGGATCGAGGCCTTGAGCTCTTCCAGCTCCGGGTCGGGACCGGGCTTGCGGTCGCGCGTCAGCTTTTCGGCCACGATGTCGTCGAGTGCAATGCGCTCGACGATCAGGCCCTCCTTGCGCAGCCGCACCAGCTCATGCGCCAGCCGGTCATTTTCCGCCCGGATCGTCTCCTCTGTCGATTGCCGGTCGCGCAGCGCCTCGGCGTTCTCCGCGATCGCGGCCGCCATGGGCCCGCGGCGCTTGTCCAGCACATGATCGGGAACCTTGCCGACCGGGATGTCCTCGATGGCGGGCATGTCGATTTCGAACATGCGGCGTTTGCGGCTCATGACTCATCCTCCAGCTTGTCCCAGGCCGAGAGCATGACCCCCCGGAATTCACGATACGCGTTGTCAAAGGTCGACCGCGCGCGCCGCCATGTCTCGCGAGTCATGTCGCGATAGTCCATCTCGTAGACCGAGCTCAGAAAGCGGCCGGATTGCTCGACCGCACGGGTCATCTCGACCGGGTGATCGGCGACGTGTTCGCCGAACACCTTCTTGAACGCCTCGAACATCGCCTGATGCAAGGCGTTGCCCGGTTCGTACCGGGTGAGGACAAAGCGCATCTCGCAGAAGGTCTTGGGCAGGCCGATCTTACCCGTGGGTAAGGTCTTGTCGAAACCATAGGCCAGATCCTCGAGCGCCTCCGCCAACTGGCCGATGAACGAGGTGGTCGAATCGTACTCCCAATATCCCGGCCCGGACGGGATATAGAGCATGTCGGCGGCAAAGACCGCGTTCATCGACTGATACCCGATCGCGGGCGGGCAGTCGAAAAGGATCAGATCATAGGCATCGTCGGGGATTTGATCGAGATACCGCGACACCGCCGCGAAGAAGGACCATTCCGGATTCAGATGCCGGTACTGGGCCGAGGCGAACTCGACAAAGGCCGCATTGGCGCAGGAGGGGATCGCATCGATGGTGGACCACGAGGTCTTCTTGATGAAATCCGCCACCCGCAGATCGCCAAGCCCCATGTCGGTGATCGACGGCGGCAACTCGCGGCGGGGCAGGGCGGTGCCGGACTCGGCCGCGGCAGGACGGCTGTTCATCCGTTCGGTCTCGCGGATCAGGTCGCGGGCCATGATGCCCCAGACCGTGAAGTCCTCGGCCACATCCGTCAGGCCCATGGAATGGCTCAGCGTCGCCTGCGGGTCGAAATCGACCACCAGCACACGGTAGCCATCCAGCGCCGCCGCATGCGCCAGGTGCAGCGCCACGGTGGACTTGCCGGCACCGCCCTTGAAATTCGCCACCGCGGCGCGGACCGCCCGCTTGCCGGCGGGACGCGGGGGCATCAGCGACCGCCCCTTGACCTTCAACCGCCGGCGCAGTTCGTTCACCTCTTCCAGCGAGAACCACCGCTGGCGACCGTCCGGCTCCACTTCGCCGCCGGGCAGGGTCGGATCGGCGGCCAGCTTGCCGCGAAAGGTGGACTGATTGACCTGGAAGATCAGCTCGCTCACCTCCCAGCTGGAGAACCGGCGCAGAGTCTTCTCCAGCTCCGGACTGAAGGTCTGCTGCCGGATCCAGCCCTGCAGCTTGAGCGACTGATTGCGCAATGCGTTCAAGGTTTCGTGCGTGTACATGCCTCGGGTCTCGTTGGTATTGGACGCTATTTTCCTGTGCTTCGACATTTACGCTTGATTTGCGTTTTTGGCAAAAGAAAATATCATGACGATGTCAGCTTACCCACGGGTAAGAATACAAGGCGTTTCCGGGGTCAGCCGATTCGCGGGCCTGGGCCGACGGCCGGATCGATTCGGGAATGGCACCACACCAGATTTGGGGGGACACACTCACAGCCCCCGCCGGATTTGGGGGGACATCAGCGCCAGATAGGGGGACATCCTGACTGTCCCCCTTCACCATAAAGTTCACCGAATCTTTTTCTTTTGGGCTGAAATCCGGTCGCCTTTCGGCCCGCCTCGACCTTTCCCTTGACAGAATCGCCGCTTTGGACGCTAATCATGCCAATCCCCGGAAAAGCGTTGGAAAACGGCGCAGACCGGCCGGGCAACGACCCGATCGAGGCAGACAGAGCGGTGAGGACGAGGATGCAGATTGCAAAGCCGGTCGGGCGCAACGCGCCGACCCTGAAATATGACATGCTCTCTGCCTTGGGCGTCTTCGCGCTGTCCGGCGACAAGCACCGCCAGCGACTCGTCCTGCGCCTCCTTGCCCTGATCACCACCCGCTACAACTGGCGCAACAACGAACTCTCCATCGGACGCGCGGAAATCGCCCGTCTCTGGTCGGTCGAGGAACGCACCGTCAAGCGCGAGATGGCCCGGCTGCGGACGATGGGCTGGATCGTGGTGAAACGGCCCGGAGCACGGGGCCGGGTGACGGTCTACGAGTTGGATCTCAAACAGATGATGCTGGACACTGTCGATGTCTGGCCCCTGATCGGGCCGGATTTCGAGGCGCGGATGGGGCAGGGGCCCGCGCCGGACCCGGCCGGCAACGTCGTGCCGTTCCAGACCAGGAGCCTGCCGCCCGCGCCGGACGGGGATGATGTATGGGGCCAGGTCCAGGCGGCGCTGCATGGGCGTGATCCCGAACTCTGGGCCAGCTGGTTTCAGCATCTCCGCGAACTGGACAGGGCAGGGGGCGTTGCCACGCTGCTGGCGCCCTCGCGGTTCATGGCCGACTACATCGCTCAGAAGTGGACCGGTCGCCTGCTGGCCGCCTATGGCCGGGCCGATCCTTCGGTCAGGTCGGTGCGCATCGAAAGCCCCTGACGGCATTTGATGGATTGGCAATCGTTTGTTGAGGGACGCTGTCCCTCAAACTCCCTGGGGTATTTGAAACCAGAAAGAAGCCCGCCTCGAGTCCGGCTTCTTTCTGGTCCGAAATACCCCGGGGTGAATTGCCCGAAGGGCAAGAGGGGCAGCGCCCCTGAAGACCGGGCCACCGCTATCCGCGAAACAGGCGCGTCGAAGACAGCATCCCCTCAAGCTCTTCGATTCGCGCCTTGCTGTCATCCCAGCGGGCGTCCTGAACCTGGGCGATCAGCGCCTCGGAGATCAGCTGAAGCGCGATGGTCGAGTCCCAGCTCGACGGCGCCTCGACCAGCCCGTGAAAGGTGTGATCCGCGCAACGCCCGATCGGGGAGCCCCATTGGTCGGTGAACAGGATGACGGTGGCGCCGCGCTCGGCGGCGATCTGGGCGAGTTTTTCCAGGTGCGACTCGTAGCGGCGGATGTCGAAGACGACCAGCACCGAGGTTCGGTCCATGTCCAGCAGGTATTGAGGCCAGACATTGGCGGAATTGGCCAGCATCGTCACGTTCGGCCGGATGATCTGCATGTGGTTGAACAGGTAATCCGCGTTGGAGCGGGTGATGCGGCCGCCGACCACGTAAAGCGGGCGGGCGGTGTCGGCCAGCAGCCGCGCCACCGCGTCGAACATCTGCGTGTCGATCCGGTCAAGCGTGTGGCGCATGTTGGTCCAGACCGCCTGGGCGAAGCGGGTGAGGGGATGCTCGGCGGCGTCGTCCACCACCCAGGCGTCGCGTTTCGAGATGGGTTTCTTGATCTGGGCGGCGACCTCGTCGCGCAGCGCCTCCTGCAGGGCCGGAAACCCGTCGAAGCCCAGCTTGCGCGCCATGCGGATGACGGTGGGGGTCGAGACCCGCGCCGCCGCGGCCAGCCTGGTGATCGATTGCAGGCCGGCGACCGGATAGTCCTGCAGCAGGACCGAAGCGAGCTGACGTTCGGACCGCGTCAGGCCGTCCATCCCGTCCTGCAGCATCTGTTTGACAAGCTTGGTCGTTGGAGTCACGGGCGCCTACGGTTCTAGCTTTTTCTACAGAGTATGGATTGATGTAATCATGTCTACAGAAAGTTTGTTGACAAGCGGGGGTCCGCGGCACCCAATATGAAACAAGGGCGCGAGTCAGGCGGGCCGCGCGGACCAACGAACCGACCCCGCGCGAGGGCCGGTCAGAACGACAGGGAAACGGGCATGAACCTGATGCGGAGATACATCTCGGTCATCGACCGGATGAACCGCTGGATCGGCCGGGTGGTGATGTACGGCATCTTCGTGATGATGGGCATCCTGCTGTGGTCGTCGATTTCCAAGACCTTCTTTCTGCCGTCGCTGTGGACGCTGGAAGTCGCGCAATTCGCGATGGTGGCCTACTATATTCTGGGCGGGCCGTATTCGATCCAGATGGGGTCGAACGTGCGGATGGACCTGCTTTACGGCGAGTGGTCCAGCCGCCGGCGGGCGTGGACCGATGCCTTTACGGTGTTCTTTCTGATCTTCTATCTGGGCGTTCTGATCTATGGCGGCTGGGATTCGCTGAGCTATTCGCTGCAATATGGCGAACGCAGCCCGACCGCGTGGCGGCCTTATCTGTGGCCGATCAAGGTGATCATGCTGGTGGGTCTGTTCCTGATGCTGCTGCAGGCGGTGTCGGAACTGTGCAAGGACATTCTGCGGATTCGCGGGGATGACATCCCGCGGGAGGCGATCTGATGTCCCATGACCTGATCGCCATCGTGATGTTCTCCACGATGATGTTGATGCTGCTGACCGGGCAGCGCGTTTTCGGTGCGATCGGGTTCGTGGCGGTGGTGGCGGCGCTGCTGCTGTGGGGTGATCGGGGCGGATACGACATCGGTTTTGCCGCCGCGATGAAGCTGATGAAGTGGTATCCGCTGCTGACGCTGCCGATGTTCATCTTCATGGGCTATGTGCTGTCCGAGTCCAAGATCGCCGACGACCTCTACCGGATGTTTCACGTCTGGATGGGCGGCCTCAACGGCGGATTGGCCGTAGGCACCATCGGGCTGATGGTGCTGATCTCGGCAATGAACGGGCTGAGCGTCGCCGGAATGGCCATCGGAGCCACCATCGCGCTGCCCGAGTTGCTGCGGCGCGGCTACGACAAGCGGATGGTGACGGGTGTCATTCAGGCCGGATCGTCGCTGGGCATCCTCGTGCCGCCTTCGGTGGTGCTGGTGCTTTACGCCATGATCGCGCGGCAGCCGGTGGGGCAGCTGTGGCTGGCCGGCGTGATCCCGGGGTTGATGATGGCGGCGATGTTCATCCTCTACATCGCGCTGCGCTGCAAGCTGAATCCGGCGCTTGGTCGTGCGATGGAGCGGGAGAGCCTGGCGGAATACGAGAAGGTCTCGGATCATCCCCTGAGGCTGAACTATGTTGTCTTGCTGGGGCTGGTTCTGTTGCCGGCGCTGCTGGCCTTTGGGGTTCTGACCGCGAAGGCCGCGCTTGGCGTCGGCGCGGTGGTCGGGGCGCTGTCCTTTCTGCTGCGGCGCAACCCGGCCTTCTACAAGGACGTGTTCCTTAAGGAAAAGCACCGGCTGCTGTTCGCGGGTGTCCTGCCGCTGGCGATCTTTGCGGCGATGATGGTTCCCTTCGTGAACGGCTGGACCTCGCTGGTGGAAAGCTCGGCCATCGGGGCGATGACCGCGTTCATCGCGGCGGTTCTCAAGGGACGGATGACGCGCGCGGTGTTCGAGACCTCGGTGCGGTCCACCCTGGGCATCTCCTGCATGTTCATGTGGATCATCCTGGCCGCTCTGGCCTTTGGCGCGGTGTTCGACGGGCTGGGCGCCGTGCGCGCCATCGAGAACCTGTTCACCGAGCGCCTGGGGCTGAACCCGTGGATGATCCTGATCCTGATGCAGCTGAGCTTCATCCTGATGGGGACGTTTCTGGACGACACCGCGATGCTGGTGATCGTGGCGCCGCTCTACGTGCCGCTGGTCGATGCGCTGGGTTTCGATCTGATCTGGTATGGTGTGCTGTATACGATCACCACGCAGATTGCCTATATGACACCGCCCTTCGGCTACAACCTGTTCCTGATGCGGGCCATGGCCCCGCCCGAAATCACGCTGCGCGACATCTACAGCTCGATCCTGCCCTTCGTGCTGGTCATGGCGCTGGCGCTGGCGATCATCATGAGCTTTCCGCAGATCGCCCTGTGGCTGCCGGAGTATGTCTATGGCAACTGACGCACTTCTCCAGCCGCTGGGCCCGGACATCTGGTTGGCGGACGGGCCCGAGATCGGGTTCTACGGCATCCCGTTTCCGACCCGGATGACCGTGGTGCGCCTGAAGAACGGCGACCTGTTCCTGCATTCCCCGGTTCAGCATTCCGCAGCATTGGAGTCGGAATTGCGCGCTTTGGGGAGAATCCGTCATCTGGTTTCGCCGAACTGGATCCATTATGCCTATATCCAGGGCTGGGCGGATGCGGTGGACGGCACCATCGCCTGGGCGTCGCCCGGCGTGCGCGCGCGCGCGACCAAGAAGGGCGTGCAGGTGCGGTTCGACCGCGACCTGCAGGAGGCGCCCGATGCCGCTTGGGCCGGCGAGATCGATCAGATCATCGTGCAGGGCAGCCCGGTGCATCGCGAGGTCGTGTTCTTTCACCGGGCCTCGCAGGTTCTGATCCTGACCGACCTGATCGAGAACATGCGCAGCGAACGGATGCCGTTCTGGCTGCGCCCGCTGGCCCGGTTGGGCGGGATCGTGGCGCCCGACGGGCGGATGCCGCTGGATATGTGGCTGTCCTTTGCGGGCCGGCGCCAGCAGTTGGCGCGGGCGCTGGGACGGATGCTCGACTGGCAGCCAAAGACCGTCGTGCTGGCGCATGGCGACATCCTGCGTGAGAATGTACCGCAAAGGCTCCGCGAAGGGTTCCGGAACCTCGCCCCGATCGGGCGGGGACAGTGAAGAAGACCAACAGAGAGAGGGAGAACGACCAATGACGACAAGACGCAAGTTTCTGAAGGGCGCGGCGGCGGCCCCGGCGGCGACGCTGGCGGCCCCGGCGCTGGCGCAATCGACGATCACATGGCGGATGCAGACCTATGCGGGTCCGGCGCTGGCCGAGCATGTGGTGGTGCCCGCCATCGACATGTTCAACAAGATGGCCGGGGACCGGATGCAGATCGAACTGTTCTTTGCCGATCAGCTGGTGCCGACGGGCGAACTGTTCCGCGCGATGCAGCGCGGCACCATCGACGCGGTGCAGTCGGATGACGACTCGATGGCCTCGCCGACCGAAGTGACGGTGTTCGGAGGCTATTTCCCCTTCGCCTCGCGCTACAGCCTGGACGTGCCGGTGCTGTTCAACCAGTACGGTCTGAACGAGATCTGGGATGCGGAGTACTCCAAGGTCGGCGTCAAGCACATCAGCGCAGGCGCCTGGGATCCCTGCCATTTCGCCACCAAGGATCCGATCAACTCGCTGAAGGATCTGGAAGGCAAGCGCGTCTTCACCTTCCCGACCGCGGGCCGGTTCCTGAGCCAGTTCGGCGTGGTGCCGGTGACGCTGCCATGGGAGGATATCGAGGTCGCGGTGCAGACGGGTGAGCTGGACGGCATCGCCTGGTCGGGCATCACCGAGGACTACACGGTGGGCTGGGCCGACGTGACCAACTATTTCCTGACCAACAACATCTCGGGAGCGTGGATCGGGCATTTCTTCGCCAACAACGACCGCTGGAACGAGCTGCCCGAAGACCTGCAGCTGCTGTTCCGCGTCTGCTGCGAGCAGTCGCACTACTACCGCCAGTGGTGGTATTGGGGCGGCGAGGCGGCGCTGCGGGTGAACGGCACCAAGATGCAGCTGACTTCGATCCCGGACGAAGAATGGGCGCAGGTCGAAGCCGCCGCCGTCGCCTTCTGGGACGAGATCGCCGCCGAGTCCGAGACCAAGGCCAAGGTGGTCGAGATCTTCAAGCAGTACAATGCCGACATGCTGAAGGCCGGCCGGCCCTATCGCTACGGCTGATCGGCGTGCCCCCGATCCCGTGCGGGTTCGGGGGTTTTTCGGGTCTCAGATACGCGGCAGCTGCCAGTCGGCGTGGATGCCGCAGGCTTGACTGAACCGGCGGGCGTCTGCGCCCGCGAACAGGCCGTCCTGGGTGACAAGCACGGTCTTCCAGCCCTGCGCGGCGGCGCCCAGGATATCGGTGTGGGGCGAGTCCCCGCACATCACGATCCGATCGGGGCGGATGCCGGGCAAGGTGCGGGCGACATGGGCGTAGACATCCGGATAGGGCTTGCCGAAGAACCGGGTGTCGGCATGGCCCAGATCGACCAGCCGATGCCCGAAATATCCGGGCTCCAGCGTCAGGCGGTCGCCGCGCGGAGCCACCAGATCGGCATTTGCGATGACCAGCGGGCGCGGGTGCGCCTGCAAGGCGCGTTCCAGCAGAGACTGACGGGCCTCGCTCCAGTCGGCGGTGGACAGAAACACGAACCCCTCCGCCCGGTCATAGGCGGCGCGCCGGTCCCCGAGGCGCAGGGCAGGGGCCGGGAAATCCGCCAGAGGGTCGTCTTCGGCGGCGATGACGCCCCAGAGGCGCGCGTCGAGATGGGCAAAGATGGCATCGCGGCTGGTCACGATCTCATCGTCCCGCAGGTCGAACCCCAAAGCCCGGAACTTGCGGACGCTGTGGGCCTTGTCATGGCTGGCGGCGTTGGACAGGACACGGATGGCGTGCCCCTGCCGCCGCAGCTGGTCCAGGCGCTGCGCCGCGCCGGGGATCGGCGTTTCGCCGAGGTTGAGCACGCCGAAGGCGTCAAACACAAAGGCGTCGGCCCGGTCCCCGAGATCGAGCAGCGAGGCAATCGCGACGGTCGGGCCGTGCGCCCGGTTCTCGGGCAGGCGCGGGCGGAGGGATTCGTAGCGGTCCAGAACGGCCTGAACGGTCTGCATGGTCAGGCAGGACCGGCGGGCAACGGCGTTTCATTCCAGCGATAGCCGCGCGCCAGCAGGCAGCGTTGCACCCGTCCCGGATAGTCGGTGACGATGCCATCCACGCGCAGGTCGATCATGCGTTCGATATCGTCGCGGTCGTTCACGGTCCAGACCGCGACGCACAGCCCGAGTTCGCGGGCGCGGGCAAGGGACGCGGCGGTGATGTCGGGATAGCGCGGGCACCAGAACTGACCGCCCGACCGGTGCACCAGGTCGGGGAGCGCCGCGCCCGCCCCGGCGATGTCCGGGTCGATCTTGCGGGCCGCATCCTCGCCGGTATCGTCCTGGGTTTCGGGCATCTGGGACAGGTACGAGGTGGGCATCTCGGGCGCCTGCCGGCGGCATTCGTCCAGCAGCCCCCAGTCGAAGCTGTGCAGGATGGTCCGGTCGCTCATCTCGGCGCGGCGCACATCCGTGACGATGGCCGCAACCACCTCCTGCCGCGCGCCGGCGTTGCCGAGCTCCGGGTCCGACTTGATTTCGAGCATCAGGTGCACGTCCCGGTTTTCGGGCTGGCTGGCCAGAGCCAGCAGATCGGCCAAGCGCGGAATGCGCTGGCCGAACAGGAAGGCCTGATCCGGGAACCGCTGGCCATAGGCGCTGCGCCCGTCCAGCCCACCCACGTCATAGCGGGACAGCTCGGCATAGCTGAGGGCGGAAATCCGTGCGCCGTCGCGCGCCAGCCAGTTGCCCGCCGCATCGCGGGTAAGAGCGGCGGTCAGATGGTGGTTGTGGTGAATGACCGGGAGTCCGTCGCGGGTGATCGCCACGTCAAACTCCAGCAGCCGCACCCCGGTGGACAGCGCGAATTCGAACCCGGCCAGCGTGTTTTCGGGCAGGATGCCGCGCGCGCCCCGGTGCCCGATGACCCGGATGGTCCGCGCATCGCCGGAGAAGGCCCGGATCTGCGGGAAATCCGCCACGACGCTCACAACCGCTTCTCGGTTTCGGGGTCGAAAAGATGCACCAGCCCCGGATCGACCGAGAATCGGCGCGTCGTTCCCGCCTCGCCCGGCGCGTGGCCCGGAACACTGGCGACGATTTCCTGACTGCTGCCCTGAAGGCGGCCGTGCAACAGGGTGTTGGCCCCGAGCTGTTCCAGCAGATCGACCTCGATCGCGATCGGGCCTTCCGCATCCGGAATCAGATGCTCGGGCCGCACGCCGAGGATCGCGGCGCCCGTGTGCGGGTGGCCGGTGTCGAGCGTCTGCCCGTTGGGCAGGGTGGCCCGGCCGGCTTCGGTCTGCACAGGAATGAAATTCATCGCCGGGCTGCCGATGAACCCCGCGACAAAGACCGACGCGGGCCGGTCGTAAAGTTCGATGGGCGTTCCGAACTGTTCGACATAACCGCCGTTGAGAACCATGAGCCGGTCGCCCAGCGTCATCGCCTCGACCTGATCGTGGGTCACATAGATCGAGGTGACGCCCAGGCGCTGTTGCAGCTTGCGGATCTCCAGCCGCATCTGCACCCGCAGCTTGGCGTCGAGGTTCGACAGCGGCTCGTCGAACAGGAACACCTGCGGGTCGCGCACGATGGCGCGGCCCATGGCAACGCGCTGGCGCTGCCCACCCGAAAGCTGGCGCGGCTTGCGGTCGAGATAGGGGCGGATTTCAAGGATGTCGGCAACTTCTTCGACGCGGCGGTCGATCTCGGCCCGCGGCAGTCTGCGGATTCTGAGGCCGTAGGAAATGTTGTCGCGCACGGACATATGCGGATAGAGCGCATAGTTCTGGAATACCATGGCGATGTCGCGCTGCGCCGGTTCCAGCTCGTTCACGCGTCGGTCGCCGATGCGGATTTCGCCCGAGGTGACGGTTTCCAGCCCCGCGATCATCCGCAACAGCGTGGACTTGCCGCAGCCCGAAGGGCCGACGATCACGATCAGCTCTCCATCGGCGATCTCGCCGTCGATATGATGCAGCACCTGGGTGGGGCCGTAGGATTTGGTGAGATCCCGGAGGTGGATTTCTGCCATGTCGGGCGCCTTACTTGTCGGTTTCCGTCAAGCCCTGAACAAAGAGCTTTTGCATTGCGATGACGACGAAGATCGGCGGTACCATCGCCAGCATCGCCGTCATCATGATGATGTTCCATTGCGGGGTCTGCTCGGCGGCTTCGAGCATCTGCTTGATCGACATCACGATGGTGGTCATCGAGGTGTCGGTGGTGATCAGGAGCGGCCAGAGATACTGGTTCCAGCCATAGATGAACAGGATCACGAACAGCGCCGCGATGTTGGTGCGCGACATCGGCAGCAGGATGTCCCAGAAGAACCGCATCGGCCCGGCCCCGTCCACCCGGGCGCTTTCCAACAGCTCGTCCGGCACCGTCAGAAACACCTGCCGGAACATGAAGGTGGCGGTGGCCGAGGCGATCAGCGGGATCGACAGGCCCCAGTAGCTGTTGAGCATCCCAAGATTGGCCACGACCTCGAAGGTGGGCAGGATGCGCACCTCGACCGGCAGCATCAGGGTGATGAAGATCAGCCAGAAACTGAGCATCCGGAACGGGAACTTGAAATAGACGATGGCAAAGGCCGACAGGAGCGAGATCGCGATCTTGCCGATCGCGATCATCAGCGCCATGGCGAGGCTGTTGAGCAGCATCAGCCAGACCGGGGCGATTTCGGTGCCGCGCAGACCGGCGCCGAACAGCGTCTGTTTCAGGTTTTCCCACAGGTAGCCGCCTGGCAGGAGGGGCAGGGGAGCCTGGCTCATGCGCAGCTCGTCATGGGTGGCGGCGACAAAGGTGATCCAGACCGGCAGCGCGATGGCTGCAACGCCCAGGATCAGCACCAGATGGGTGAGGATGTCGGTCAGCGGGCGGTTCTCGATCATCAGTATTCCACCTTTCGCTCGACATAGCGGAACTGGATCACCGTCATGGCGATGACGAGGATCATCAGGATGACCGACTGCGCCGCCGACCCGCCGAGGTCGAGGCCGACGAACCCGTCATTGTACACCTTGTAGACCAGGATCGTCGTGGCCGAGCCCGGCCCGCCCTGGGTCACCGCATGGATGATCCCGAAAGTGTCGAAGAAGGCATAGACCATGTTGATCACCAGTAGAAAGAAGGTGGTCGGCGAGATCAGCGGAAAGACGATGGTCCAGAACCGGCGGGCAGGACCGGCGCCGTCGATGGCCGCGGCCTCGATCACGCTGTTGGGGATCGACTGCATCGCGGCGAGGTAGAACAGAAAGTTGTAGGCGACCTGTTTCCAGGCTGCAGCGAGAATGACCAGCAGCATGGCCTGCCCGCCGTTCAGATAGTGGTTCCACTCGATGCCGAGGAATTCCAGGAAATAGGGAAAGATGCCGAGCGTGGGGTTGAACATGAACACCCACAGCGCGCCGGCCAGCACCGGGGCGACCGCATAGGGCCAGATCAGCATTGTGCGGTAGAAGAGCGCGCCGCGCAGAACCCGCTGCGCGAAGCCCGCGAGCAGCAGCGCAAAGACCATCGACAGTGCCGCCACGGCGAACGAGAAATAGGCCGTCCGCCAGAAGGTCGCGACATAGCTCGGGTCGGTCCACAGAATCTCGTAATTCTCCAGCCAGACGAATTCGGTGCCGAGGCCAAAGGCGTCCTCGATCAGGAACGACTGGTACAGCGCCTGGCTGGCGGGCCAGATGAAGAAGACGAAGGTGATGATGAGCTGCGGCGCCACCAGCAGATAGGGCAGGGGCGAGGTCGGGAAATGCACGCGTTTCAGCATGACGGGCTCCGGACTGCATCAGGCCCCGCGGCTGCAAGGAACCGCGGGGCCGTGGGTCGTTGCGTCGGGATCAGTTGATCGAACGCTCGAACTTGCGCAACAGGTCGTTGCCGCGCTCGACCGCCGCGTTCAGCGCCTCGGTCGCGGTCTTGTTGCCGGCCCAGATCTCTTCCATCTCTTCGTTGATCACGTCGCGGACCTGAACGAAGTTGCCGAACCGCAGGCCACGGCTGTTCGGGGTCGGCGTGTTCAGGCTGAGCTGCTTGATGGCGGTGTCGGTGCCGGGGTTCTCGTCATAGAACCCTTGCTCCTTGGACAGCTCGTAGGCGGCGGTGGTGATCGGAACATAGCCGGTTTCCTGGTGCCACCATGCCTGCACCTCGGGGGAGGAGAGATAGGTCATGAACTTGGCCACGCCCTTGTACTCCTCGTCTTCGCGGCCGCTCAGCACCCACAGGGTCGCGCCGCCGATGATCGAGTTCTGCGGAGCATCGGCAATCGTGGTGTCCAGCGGCAGCATCGTCTGGCCGAATTCGAACTCGGCCTGCGACTTCATCGAGCCGTAATAGGCCGAGGAGTTCAGCCACATGCCGCATTCGCCATTGGTGAACATCGGCAGGCTGTCGCCGCGCCGGCCGCCATAGACGAACAGGTTGCCGTCGGACATGGCCGCAACGTCATCGAGGCGGGCGGCCACCTTGTCGTTGTTGAAGGTGAATTCGGTGCCGAAGCCGCCAAAGCCGTTCTCTTCGGTGCCGAGCGGCAGGTTGTGCCAGGCCGAGAAATTCTCGATCATCACCCAGGACTGCCAGCCAAACGAGAAGCCGCATTTCATGCCGTTGTCCACCAGCTTCTGCGCGGCGTCCCTGACTTCGGCCCAGGTGGTCGGAACCGCGGCGCCGGCGGCGTCCAGCGCGTCCTTGTTGTACCACAGAACCGGGGTCGAGCTGTTGAAGGGCATCGACAGCAGCTCGCCTTCGGGGGTTTCGTAGTAGGAAACGACCGCGGGCAGGAAGGCGTCGCCGTCAAACGGCTCGCCCATGTCGTTCATGAGCTGCTCGACCGGATAGATCGCGCCCTTGGCGGCCATCATCGTGGCGGTGCCGACCTCGAACACCTGCACGATGGCGGGATGCTCCTTGGCGCGGAAGGCCGCGATCGCGGCGGTCATGGTTTCGGTATAGTTGCCCTTGTAGACGGGCACGATCTTGTAATCGCCCTGCGTGGCGTTGAAATCCTCGGCGATCTTGTTGACCCGCTCGCCATTGGTGCCGCCCATGGCGTGCCACCATTGAATCTCGGTCTGGGCGAATGCGGCCGTGGCCATGGTCGCCACGATCGATGATGCAAGAAATGTGGATTTGACAGACATCTGTTACCTCCCGGTGCGTTGGTGCGAGTCAGAAAATGAGCAACTGCGAAAATAATGCAAGCAAAAGTTTTTTGACAAAGAACATAACAAAATATTATGGAACTGAGAAAACCGGGCAGATGCGGGCAATGGGATGAAGTTCAAACTGCGGCAACTCGAGGCGTTTCAGGCCGTCGCGCAAACCGGGTCGATGACGCGGGCGGCGGAACTGCTGGATATTTCACAGCCCGCGGTCAGCCGTTTGTTGTCGGATTTTTCCAAGACCGTCGCAGTGGAGCTGTTCGTGCGCGAGGGCGGGCGGCTGGTGCCGACAAGCGAGGCGCGATACCTGCTGTCCGAGGTCGGGCGCATCTTCGACAGCCTGCGCCATCTGGAGGATCTGAACCGCGACCTGTCCGAACGTACCGCCGGCCACATTCGGATCGCCTGCCTGCCCGGCTTTGCCACCAACCATCTGCCCAAGGTTCTGGCCGCGTTTCTCGAAGAGCGGCCGGGTGTGACGGTGACGCTCGAGCCGGACCGGCCCGAGCGCATTCTGGAGTGGATCGTGGGCGAGCAATACGATTGCGGGATCACCGACGGCTTTACCGGGCATCCCACCGTGGAAAGCGAAGACATCAACATCCGAACCGTCTGTGTCCTGCCGAAAGACCACCCGCTGACCCGGCTGGCGGTGATCAGTCCGCTGGATCTGCAGGACGAAAAGATCATCCACACCCGGCGCGACAGCGCCTTTTTCGGGCATCTGACCAAGGCGTTCTCGGATTACGGCGCGCTGATCAATTCCTGGATCGAAGTGCGGCAGTTCACCACCGCCTGCATGATCGTCGGGCAGGGGCAGGGGGTGTCGGTGGTCAGCGCGCTGGACGCCGAGCCGTTCCGGGGTCAGGGGCTGGAGATCCGCGAGTTCGAACCGCGCATCCCGCACCGCCTGTCGATCCTGAAGCCGATCGCGGGCACGCGATCGCTGCTGGCGCTGGACTTTCTCGACGAGTTCGTTGAAAGCCTGCAGCCCTTCGTCGATCCGGGCTGAGGTCGTCCGATGCCTCGTGCCGGTCAGTGCGGCCGCAGCCCGAGGATCTCCCGCGCCTGCTGCCAGGTCGCAACGGGGCGTTCGTATTTCTCGCAGAGCTCCGCGGCGCGGCGTACGAGCGCGGCGTTGGAAGGCGCCAGCGTGTCCCGATCCAGCCGCACGTTGTCTTCCAGCCCGGTGCGGGTGTGTCCACCGGCGGCGATGGCCCATTCGTTGACGGCGATCTGGTTGGCGCCGATGCCCGCGGCGCACCATTCGGCCTCGGGCGCACGGGTCTTCATGATCTGCACGTAGAAATCGAACACGTCGCGGTCCGCCGGCATGGCGTTCTTGACCCCCATGACGAACTGGACATACAGCCTGCCGTACAATGCTCCCTGTCCGTGCAGGCGGATGGCCTGCAGGATGTGGCTGAGGTCGAACGCCTCGATTTCCGGGGTGATCTCGTATCGGCGCATTTCGCCGGCCAGCCAGTCCACCAGCTCGGGCGGGTTCTCGTAGACGCGGGTCGGGAAGTTGTTCGAACCCACCGAGAGCGAGGCCATGTCCGGCCTCAGCGGCAGCATCCCGCCGCGCGCCTGCCCCGCGCCCGACCGGCCGCCGGTCGAGAACTGGACGATCATGCCGGGGCAGTGCCTTTCCAGCCCTTCCTTGAGCCGGGCGAATTTCTCGGGGTCGCTGGTGGGGGTCTGGTCGTCGTTGCGGACGTGGCAATGGGCGATCGAAGCGCCGGCCTCGAACGCCTCATGCGTGCTTTCGATCTGTTCCGCGACCGAGATCGGAACCGCCGGGTTGTTTTCCTTGGTGGGCACCGATCCCGTGATGGCGACGCAGATGATGCAGGGTCTGGACATGGTGGCCTCGGTCAGATGTCGAAGAACACGGTCTCATTATCACCCTGAAGCCGGATGTCGAAGCGGTAGACGACCTGCCCCTCGCGCTCGCCGCGCTGCGCGATTAGGGTCTGCCGACGGTTCTCCCATTCGATCAGGTTGATCACCGGATCGGCGGCGTTGGCGTCGGCCTCGTCGCTGAAATAGAGGCGCGTGTTCAGGCCCACATTGATGCCGCGCGCCACGATCCAGAGATTGATATGCGGGGCCATGAGGGTGCCGGAGCGGCCGGGAACCGGACCCGGCTTGATCGTGTCGAACCCCCATTCGCCGGTCTCGAAATCGGTGATGACGCGGCCCCAGCCGCGAAACCCGTCCTCGACCTGACCGGCGTTTTCGGGATGGGCGTAGACACCCCGGGCATTGGCCTGCCACGCCTCGAGCATCACGTCCTTGACCGGGCTGCCGGTGCCGTCGATCACGAGGCCCTCGACGCGGATCCGTTCACCTGCCGCATTGGGGCCGGCGATGTCCCATCCAAGCTCCTGAACGTAAATGTCAAATCCCGCCGCTCCGGGGGCGAGCCCGATATGGACGTAAGGTCCGGCGGTCTGGGACGGGGTTTCCTTGAGGTAGTTCAGTTCCTGCGGCATCAGTTCCCCTCCAGACGGTTTTCGAACAGGGTCGAGCGGCGCCCGCGCAGCACCACGTCGAACTTGTACGCGATGGTGTCGAGCGGAATCGTGGCGTTCAGGTCCAGCGGCGCCACCAGCCGGTCGCGCGCCTCTGGATCGGGGATCGTGTTGACGATGGGGCACTTGCCGATCAGCGGGTCGCCCTCGAAATAGCACTGGGTGATGAGCCGCTGCGCAAAAGCGGTGCCGAAGACCGACATATGGATATGGGCGGGCCGCCAGTTGTTGACCCAGTTGCGCCACGGATAGGCGCCGGGCTTGACGGTGCGGAAGTAGTAATAGCCGTTCTCGTCGGTCAGGGTCCGTCCGCAGCCGCCGAAGTTCGGGTCGATCGGGGCGAGATAGGTGTCCTTCTTGTGCCGGTACCGTCCGCCGGCATTGGCCTGCCAGATCTCGACCAGCGTGTTCGGCACCGGGCGCGCGTTTTCGTCCAGGACGCGGCCGTGCAGGATGATCCGCTCGCCGATGGGGCTTTCGCCGGGCCGGGCATAATTCGACAGCAGATCCTTGTCGATCGGGTCGATGTCGTCATGGCCAAAGACCGGCCCGGTGATCTCGCTCAGCGAGTTCTGCAGGCTGATCAGCGACAGCCGGGGCGACCGCGCCACGGATGTCTTGTAGTCGGGCGAACAGGCGGGCGGGTGCCATTCACGGTCACGTTGGTAGAATTCGCCGGGTTCCAGCATGTCGGCATTCTCCTGTCTTGGCGGGTCGCGGGTGTTCCGGGTCAGCCCCGGTCCATTTCGGCATAGGTTTCCTTGGCCAGTTTCAGCGCCTGGTTGGCGCGCGGCACACCGGCATAGATGGCGACATGCTGAAACGCCTCCAGAACGTCGCGCCTGCTGGCGCCGGTGCGGGCGGTGGCGCGGATATGCATGGGGATTTCCTCGAAATTCCCCAGCGCCGCCAGCAACGCCAGGGTCAGCATCGAGCGTTCGCGGTCGCTGATCCCGTCGCTGGCCCAGACAGTGCCCCAGGCCCCTTCGACGATCAGGGACTGGAACGGCGCGTCGAGGTCGGTCTTGGCGGCCTCGGCACGGTCCACATGGGCATCGCCCAGCACCCTGCGGCGGACCTGCATTCCCCGTTCGAAACGGTCGGACATGGATTTCTCCCTCGGTTGCGGTCTAGTAGGGCAGACCGACATAGTTCTGGGCAAGCACAGATTGCGCCTCGCGGTTCTCGCGCAGGAATTCCAGATCGGCCCGCTGCATCTTGAGGTCGAATTCGGACTGATGCGGGAAGCGGTGCAGCAGGTTGGTCATCCACCAACTGAACCGCTCGGCCTTCCAGATCCGCGCCAGCGCCCTTTCGGAATAGCGGTCGATGCCCTCGGTCTCGCCGGTCTCGTAGAACTGGACCAGCGCGTGATAGAGATAGTGGATGTCGCTGGCCGCCGTGTTCAGCCCCTTGGCCCCGGTGGGCGGCACGATATGGGCCGCATCGCCGCACAGGAACAACCGGCCCCAGCGCATCGGCTCGGTCACGAACGAGCGCAGCGGCGCGATGGACTTTTCGATGGAAGGCCCGGTCACCAGCTGGTCGGCAACGTCGGCGGGAATGCGGCGCTTGAACTCGGTCCAGAACGCCGTGTCGGTCCAGTCCTCGGGGCTGTCGCTGAGCGAACACTGGATGTAGTAGCGGCTCAGATTGGCGTTGCGCATGGAACAGAGGGCAAAGCCGCGGTCGGAACTGGCATAGATCAGTTCGTCGTTGACCGGCGGGGTTTCGGACAGGACACCGAGCCAGCCGAACGGGTAGAGCTTTTCGTATTCCCGGCGGATGGTCAGCGGGATGGTCTGGCGGCTGACGCCGTGGAAACCGTCACAGCCCGCGACGTAATCGCAGTCGATCCGATGCCCGGTCCCATCGACATCGTAGGTCACGTATGGGGCATCGCCGTCGGCGTCGTGGATTTCAACGTGATCGGCGTTGAAGACGACGTTGCCGCCCATCGCCTCGCGGGCATCGTAGAGGTCGCGGGTCACTTCGGTCTGGCCGTAGACGACGACATGGCTGCCGGTCAGTTCCTCGAAGTCGATGGCGAACCGCTCGTCGCCATAGGAGATCTCGATGCCCTTGTGGATGAAGCATTCATCCTCCATCCGCTTGGCCACACCCGCCTCGTGCATCAGCCTGACGAACCCGACCTCGAGAACGCCGGCCCGGATGCGGCCGAGCACATAGTCGCGGGTCTTGCGTTCGAGAACGACCGTGTCGATGCCCTTGCGGTGCAGCAACTGGCTGAGGAGCAGGCCCGAAGGGCCGCCGCCGATGATGGCCACCTGTGTTCGCATGATGGATCCTCCCAAACGCATTCTGGATGGTTGAAATGGAGAAGTAAAATGAGATAATCGGTACTATAATTACCAAAAACGATAACCAAGATGATCGACCGTCGTATCAAACTCCGCCAGATCCAGTGTTTCGTGGAAATCGCGCGGGAACGGAGCCTCAAGCGGGCGGCGGAAAAGCTGTTCCTGACCCAACCGGCGATCTCCAAGACCCTCAAGGAACTCGAAGAGATCACCGGTGCGACCCTCATGACGCGCAGCCGGTCCGGGGTCTCGTTGACCCGCGAGGGCCAGGTCTTTCTGCATTTCGCGCAGATGTCGCTGGCCAGCCTTCAGCAAGGGTTCGACGGGGTCGAGCGGGAAGGGCGGCGCAAACGCGAGCGGCTGACGGTCGGGGCCCTGCCCAGCGTGGCGGCCTGGCTGATGCCGAAGGTGGTGCACGAGCTATCGCGACTGGCGCCCGAAGCCATTCTGCGGATCGTGGATGGGCCGCACGGCTATCTGATGGACCGGCTGCGGCTGGGCGAACTGGATCTGGTCATCGGGCGGCTCGGCCCGCCGGAGACGATGCAGGGCATTTCGTTCATGCAGCTCTACAACGAGCAGGTGGTGTTCGTCGTGCGCCCGGATCATCCGATCCTTGCCGAGCCGGATCTTCGCCGCATCGTCGCATGGCCGGTGATCTATCCGCCCGAAGGGGCAGCGATCCGGCCGCTGGTCGAGCGGTTCCTGATCGCAAACGGCATCGGCGAGATTCCGAACCGTCTGGAAACCGTGTCGGGGGCCTTCGGTCGGGTGTTCGTGCGCCAGTCCGACGCGATCTGGATCATTTCCAACGGTGTCGTTGCCAACGAACTTTCCGATGGCCGGCTGGTCCGGCTGCCGTTTGATACGGCCATCACCCAGGGGCCGGTGGGTTTGATGACGCGGCCCGAGGCGGCGGCGACGCCGCTGCGGGACGTATTCGGGATCGCGGTGCGCAACGTGCTGGAAGCAAAGGATTGACGACGGCCCGGGGCGGTTATTTCAGCGATTTCAGATAGGCCGCCACCGCCGCGCGATCCTCGGGCGTGAGCTGGGCGAAGTTCCGGATCACGGCAACCATGTGCCCTCCGGCGCTGTCGAAATCCGGGGTGAACCCGGTTTCGAGGTAATAGGCGATGTCGCGCGCGCTCCAGTTCAGCTTGTCGGGCGTCAGACCCGGAATCGAGCCGTCGCCGGTCGGATTGGGCGCGCCGGTCAGCCAGGCGCCGGTGTCCAGCCCGCCAAACGCATCGCGCGGCGTGTGGCATTCGCCGCAATGACCCAACGCCTCGACCAGAACGCGGCCGCGTTCGACCTCGGGCGAGGGGGCGTCGGCCACGACCCAGTCGGGTGAATGGTTGAGCATCTTCCACAGGCCCAGTCCCCGGCGGACCGAGAAGGGGAATGACACCTCGTGCGGCGCGCTCGGGATGTCGGATTGGGGCAGGGTGCGCATATAGGCCCAGAGATCGGCGATCTGCCGGTCGGTCATCCGGGCATAGGACGTGTAGGGAAAGGCCGGGTAATAGTGACGGCCATCGGGCGCGGTGCCATGGCGCAGCGCATTGGCGAGATCGCCAAGCGTCCAGCCCCCGATGCCCGCCTCGGGATGCATCGAGATGTTCGGGGCGATGAACGTGCCGAAATCCGACGGAAACCTCTGCCCGCCGGAAAGCGTCAGCGCATCGTCCGAACCCGGTGCCTGATGGCACGACGCGCATCCGGCAGCGAGAAAGACCATGCGCCCCGCCTCGGCGTCCCCCTCGATAACAGCGAAAGTATCGGGAGAGACGCGCGCAGGCCGGGTGAGCCACAGAAACAGTGCCGCTGCGACAACGGCCATCAGGGCCAGAAAGATCAGACCCCGACGCATTCAGGGTCAGTTCTGCGGGACGCGGAAATCGTCGTGGCAGCCCTTGCACGAACCGCCCATGTCGCCCATGGCCGCGCCGATTTCCGCCGCGCCCTGTCCGGCCGCTTCCTGCATCTTGGCCGCCGCGGGGGCCAGCGCGCCCCATTTCTCCTGGAACTTGGCGAAATCCGCCCAGATTTCCGGTTTGGCGTCCGAGTTTTCGAGCGAGTCCGAATCCGAACCTTCGGGCCACATCGGCATCTGGTTCAGGCTGGCGACCGCCACCAGGTTGCCGGCTGCGGCCTGGGCCAGGTCGGCGTTGTACTCGATGTCGCCCTTGGCCATGCCGCCGAGAACGCCGAGGTTCAGGGCCAGAAGCCGCATTTCGCCCTGGCGTGCCTTGACCGGGGCCGTGAAATCCTGCGCCTGTGCGATACTGGCGCCGAGAATGACCGTAAGTGCTAATGTGGAAATGGTTTTCTTCATGGGTCGTTCACCTTTCGGGTCTCGAAACTCTGTCAATGATAGAGCATGTTTCCCGATTCTCGGAAACAACTCTTTGCACCGGGCCGGAGCAGAGGTCCGAATCGGGTATCCGTTTTCGGGGATGGTGTTGCGCTGCGCCGACCCGGCCGGATCAGCCTGCGCCAATCCCGGCTGCGGCCATACGGACCAAAGTCTGATGAACTCGCCGGAGCTTGCCGCCGACGGTCGGGCATGGCTGCCGAAAAGGTCCGAAACGCGCCCCGTTCGCGGATTCGCCTGACGATGGTCCGATTGCGCCCGGCCTTGCCTGTGCTGGATTGGGCGGGACGGCGGCGATGATCGCCGGTCGAGGCACACAGGAGATTGTGATGGAACAGGTATCGAAACTCGCCCTCACCCTAGCGCTGGGAGTGGCCCTTGGGGCCGGTCCGGTCACGATTTCGACCGGGGCAAACGGGTTCGTGACGCTCGTGCTGCCCGTGGCTCATGCAAAGGACGGCGACAGCGGAGGCAACAGCGGCCCCGGCGGCGGCGATGACGGGGATGGTGACGATGGCGACAACAGCGGCTCCGGCGGCGGCGATGACGGGGATGGCGACGACGGCGACAACAGCGGTCCCGGCGGCGGCGATGACGGGGATGGCGATGACGGCGACAACAGCGGCCGCGGCGGCGATGACGATGGCGACCGAGGCGACAACAGCGGCCGTGGCCGCGACGGCGATGACGATCGCGACCGGGCGGATCGGGCCAGGGACCGCGACGATGACGATGACGAGGACGGGCGGCGCGGCGGCCGGGGCCGGGGGCGCGGCGCCGATGATGATCCCAACCATGACGCCCACGAAGTGACCTTTGCCGACGGATCGCGGATCGAGATCGAAAACGGCCGCTTCGAACGCAAGGACGCCACCGGGCGCACGGTCGAGGAACGTCCCGCCACGGCGGCCGACCGGGCGATGCTGGCCACCGCGCGCGGCCTGCCGACGGCGCCGAGAAACAGCTCGGGCCGCCCGCGCGGCGGAGGAACCGTGGCCGAATTCGAGATCGAAGGCCGGAACATCGAGGTCACCTATGTGGACGGCTGGAAGGAGGAAATCCAGAACGGCCGCTACGAGATGAAGGACGCCAACAACAACACCGTCGTCGAACGCGCCGCCACCCAACGGGACGCGGACCGGCTGTTCGGCGCGTTTCGCTAAGGCGCGGGGCTATTTCCCGGACCGGGGGCCGGGCTTTCCGGCCCCCAGGCGCAGAACCAGCGGCGCGCAGACGACGACCAGCGCGACGCGCAGGATATGGTGCAGGACGACATAGCCCAGATCCGCCCCGGCGATGATGGCAAGGACAACCATCTCGCCCTGGCCGCCGGGCAGGAAGGCCAGAAAGGCATCCAGCGGGTCGGCAATCCGCGCGGCGCTGATCGACAGGATGAAGGCCGCGCTGACCGCGGCCAGAAGCAGGCCGTTGACCAATCCCGCAAACACGATCCGCCGAAGCTCGGCCCAGGTGACTCCGGTGTATTTCGATCCGACGGCCATGCCGATGAAGAACTGGCAGGCCCAGATCAGCTCTGCCGGCGGGCGGCCATCGATGACTCCGGTCAGCGTCAGGATGGCGGCGAGGATCAGCGGGCCGATGATCGAGGCGCCGAAAATCCCGAGCCGGTGGGCGATGCCCCAGCCCGCGAGACCGGCAAACACCATCCAGGCAATCTGCGACAGCGGCACATCCGCGGCGGGGCGTCCGGGGCGGGCCAGCAGATCGACATGCCAGATCCATTCCAGGATGAACGGGGCGAGGCTGACGATCAGCAGGATGCGCGTTGCGTGTACCAGCGACAGTACCCGAAGGTTTCCGCCCGCCACCTCCCCGAACACCAGCAAGTCCTGCAACCCGCCGGGCATGGCGCAATAGTAGCTGGTGATCCGGTCAAAGCCGAAGACCCGGCGCATCAGCGGAAACGACAGCAAGGCCGCCGCGGCGATGAAGAGCGGCACGAAGGACAGCGACAGCGCAAGGTCCGGAATCTTGGCGATGGTCTGGGGCGTGATCGAGGCGCCGGCGGCCACTCCGAGGATCGTGCGAAAGGCGGTGCCGAGCACGCCCATCCCCTCCATCGATGCGCCGCCGAGCGCAAAGGCCAGGCACAGAAACATCGGCCCCAGCAGAAAGGGCAGGGGCAGATCCAGCACGAGGAACACCGCGACTCCGGCCGCTGCGATTGCGGCGGTCTGCAGGCGGCGGCGCGTCTTCATGGGGGTTTCAGCCCGTGCAGCGCGGACATGCGGAAGGCTCCGGCCTCCCGCGTGTCGTTTCAGTCCGCATCCGCTGCCCCCTCGGCGCGCAGGCGGGCGCGGCGCGCGCGGTAGCTGGGCAGCACGACGAGGATCACCGCCAGCGCCAGCAGGCCCAGCGTCATCGGACGTTCAAGGACAAAGCTGATCCCGTCATACAGCTGCATGGAGCGGGCAAAGTTGTCTTCCAGCATCCGGCCCAGGATGAACCCGATCAGAAGCGGCGCCAGCGGATAGTCGGCGAACCGCAGGACCGTGGCGCAGATGCCCAGACCCACCAGGATCAGCAGTTCCGTCGCGTTGTTCTGCCCGATATAGGCCCCCATCAGCGTGAAAAAGAGGATGAACGGGATCAGATAGTTGCGCGGCACCGCCAGAACCTTGGCGATATAGGGGATCAGTGGCAGGTTCAGGATCAGCAGGATCAGGTTGCCCAGATACATCGAAATGATGACCGCCCAGAAGATCTGCGGCTGGTCCACCATCAGGCGCGGGCCGGGCGACACGTTGAGCGCGATGAGCGCCCCCAGCAGGATCGCCGTCGTGCCCGATCCCGGAATGCCGAGCGTCAGCAGCGGGACGAACGACCCGGTACAGGCCGCGTTGTTGGCGCTTTCCGGCGCGGCCAGACCCTTGACCGACCCCTTGCCGAACTGCTCCTGCTCTTCCTTGGGCGCGATGTTGCGTTCCACCGCATATCCGAGGAACGAGGCGATCGTGGCCCCGGCGCCGGGCAGGACGCCGATCAGAAAGCCCTGGATCGACTGCCGCCCGATGACCGGCGCGATGGCCTTGGCCTCTTGCCGGGTGATGCGCAGATCGGTGATCTTGCCGCCGCTGTCGCCCGATTGCGACCGCGACGGGTCGAGCACCAGATAGATCGCCTCGGGAAGGGCGAACATGGCCATCGCCAGGGTGATGAAGCCGAAACCGGATTGCAGGTCCATGATGCCCATGGTGAACCGCGGCATGTTGAACAGCGCGCCTTCGCCCACGGTGGCCATGATAAGCCCGAGCAGGGTCATCAGCAGCGCCTTGCCGACCTGGCCCGAACCGGCGAATGCGGCGATGGCGGACAGGCCGACCACCATCAGCGCGAAATATTCTGCCGAGTGGAACAGCAGCGCAACCGTGGCCAGTGCCGGCGCAAAGATCATCAACAGGATGGCGCCGATCGTCCCGCCCGAAAACGAGGCGATGGCGGCAACGGTCAAGGCCTTGCCCGCCTTGCCCTGACGCGCCAGCGGATAGCCGTCGAAACTGGTCGCGACGGTCGAGGCGACGCCGGGGGCATTGATCAGGATGGACGAGGTCGATCCGCCGAAGATCGCGCCATAATAGACGCCCGCCAGCAGGATCAGCGCAGCCGAAGGATCCCCGATCGAGATCGCGACCGGAATCATGATCGCGATGATCGACATCGGGCCGAGCCCCGGCAGCATCCCGATGAAGGTGCCGATCAGGCAGCCGCCGATGACCATGAGCAGGTTGGTGAGGGAAAAGGCCGTTCCCAGGCCGATCATGATGCCTTCGAGCATGTCAGCCTCCGTTCATCAGAAATGCGGGCCAGGGGCTGAGGTAGATGCCCAGCACCTGTTGCACCAGATACCAGACCACCCCGGCGGCCAGGATCGCGATGGGGATCAGAATGTGCAGCTTGCGCTCTCCCAGGACGACACCGCTGAGGACCAGGAAACCCACCGTCGCCACAAGGAACCCGGCGGGCCGCAGCAGCAGGGCATAAGCCACCATCAGCGCCAGCAGCATCAGCGCCTGACCCAGGTTGTAGTCCGTGAGCCGCCGATAGTTGATGTCCATCGGCTTGGGATCGTCCGCGCCCTTCTCGAACCCCAGCAGCACGAACAGCGACACCAGAATCGCCAGGACCGAGAGGATCTTGGGGAAGGTGCTGGGCCAGATCGGATTGCGCTGCATGAAGGGCGGCAGGGCCGCGTCCATGGTGAAAAAGGCGGCATAGCCATAGGCGAGACAGATCATGAGGATGATCAGGGCAAGCCATCGGTCGAGTGCCATTGCCTCCTCCTTCCTGGTTGATTGAGTGTCGTTCGGGCCGGGCCCGCGCGGCCCGGCCATGCAGCGCCGCCCGGCGGGCGGCGCAACCGGCTTCAGAGGAAGCCGAGCTTTTTCATCAGGTCGCCGATGGCCTGTTCCTGGTTCTCAAGAAAGGTGCGGAAATCATCGCCCGAATTGTGGATGTTGACCCATCCGTTGCGGGCGCGCACCTCTTCCCATTCCGGCGTCTCGTACATCTTGGCCAGAACCGCCTGATAGGCCGCCAGCTGTTCTTCCGGCAGGCCGGGCGCGGCAAAGAACCCGCGCCAGTTGATGAAGGTCGTGTCGATTCCCTGTTCTTTCATCGTGGGCGCGTCGGGATAGCTGTCCACGCGCTCGTCCGAGGTCACGCCGATGATCTTGACCTCGCCGGCATTGGCCAGATCGATGGCTTCGGAGAACCCGGTCGAAAGCGCGGCGATCTCGCCGGACAAGAGGGCCGCCATCGCCTTGCCGCCCGCGTCATAGGGAATGTATTTGACCGCAGTCGGGTCTTCGCCCGCGGCTTCCATCACCATGGCGGCAACCAGATGATCCATGCCGCCAGGTACCGAGCCGCCGCCGACTGCGGTTCCGCCGGGATCGGCCTTGTACGCCTCCAGAAGGTCGGCCATCGAATTGATCGGGCTGTCCTTGCCCACGACGATGGCGGCATAGTCGCCGATGGTTCCCGCAACCAGCGTCAGGTCGCGGAAGTTCTGCGGAAAGACTCCGGTCAGCGAACGGATCACGATCGGGGTGGAGTTCACCATGAGGGTGCCATGCTGGCTTGCGGCGTTCTCGATCAGATAGCCGATCGCCTTGCCGCCGCCGCCGCCCGACATGTTTTCGTAGGATGCCTTGCCCACCAGCCCCGCGGCGGTCAGCGCCTCGCCGGTGCCGCGCGCGGTGCCGTCCCAGCCGCCGCCGGCGCCGCCGGGGATCAGAAAGTGGATGCTGTCCACCATCGGGTCTTCCGCGAATGCGGGTGCCCCGAACGTCAAAGCCGCCGCCGCGGCCGCCATCGCCGCCCGGCGGGTCAGGGTCCAAGTCTTCATTCTGTCCTCCCATTTGACAAATCGCGGTCTGGCCGCTCATGACTGAAAGGAACACGGCAAGCTGACACAAACCTGTCACGCGCCGCCAGAAAAGGACCGTCGCATATGCGCTTTCTGCTGGTCGAGGATAACGAAAGCCTGGCAAAGGCCGTGCTGGACCGTTTGCGGATCGGCGGCCATGTGGTGGATCACGCCCCCGATGCCGCCACGGCCCAGGCGTTTTCCGACACCACCGACTATGACCTGATCCTGCTGGACATCATGCTGCCGGACGGGGACGGGCGCGCCTTTCTCAAGGCGCACCGCACCCGGCAAAAGGAAACGCCCGTCATCGTCCTGACCGCGCGCTCCGAAGTGTCGGACCGGGTCGGGATGCTGGATCTGGGGGCGGACGACTATCTGACCAAGCCGTTCGACTTCTCCGAACTCGAAGCCCGGTGCCGCGCGGTGCTGCGCCGGCGCGGCGGCGGCAGCTCGAACGCGCGCCGGTTCGGCGATCTGCTGTTCGATCCGATGGCGGGCACGGTTAGGCTGGGCGACAGGGTCGTGTCGCTCCGCAACAAGGAACTGCGGCTGCTCGAAGTGTTTCTGAACGCGCCCAATCAGATCTTTTCGAAACCGCAACTGGTGGACCGGCTGTTTTCCTATGACGAGGACGTGTCGGAGAACGCCATCGAGGTCTATGTGGCCCGCCTGCGCAAACACCTGACCGGCTCCGAGGTGCAGATCACCACGGTGCGCGGTCTCGGATACCGGTTGTCGTTGGAATGAGCGGGTCGGTCAATCTCAGCGGCTCGATCCGCAAACGGTTGCTGTTGCAGCTGGTCGGCAGCGCGGCGCTGCTGGCGGCGTTGCTTTTCGTCGTGGTGCTGGGTTTTGTGCGCAAGGTGGCCGAGGAAAATCACGACAGGGTCTTGCTGGCCTCGGCGACCTCGATCCTCGATTCGGTGTCGGTGCAGTCGGGGCAGATGACCGCCGACATCCCTTATGCGGCCCTGTCCATGCTGGGAAACGTGAGCGACGACCGGGTCTTTTACAGGATCGCCAGCGATCGGGGCGTTTTGACCGGCTATGGCGACCTGCCGGCGGCGGCACCGCCGGCGACCGGGGAACCGGTGTTCGAGACCACCGAGTACAAGGGCGAAACCGTGCGCGCGGTGACGACTGCGCGCCGTCTGTCGGTCGAAGGCGCGCCGGTGATCGTCCAGGTGACGGTGGCGCAGACCCGATCCGGTCAGGCGGAATTGCTGGCGCGGCTGTCCCGGTCGGCGATGTATCTGGGGGCCGGGTTCTTCATACTGGCCTCCGGCATCGCCTTCTGGTCGGCGCAGTCCAGCATCACGCCGCTGCGCTCGCTGACCGAGGCGATCTCGCGCCGCGGTCCCAAGGATCTGCGTCCGGTCTCGCGGCCGGTTCCATCGGAAATGGCGCCGCTGGTGTCGTCGCTGAACAGCTTCATCAACCGGTTGCAGACCTCGCTGACGCGCTCCGAGGATTTCATCGCCGAGGCCGCCCACCGGGTGCGGACGCCTCTGGCCACGGTCAGAACCCAGGCCGAAGTCACCCTGATGCGGGTCAGGAAGGAAGAGAACCGCGCCAGCCTGCGCGAGATGATCCGCGCCATCGACGAAAGCTCGCGCGCCGCAGGGCAGCTGCTGGATCACGCGATGGTGTCGTTTCGCACCGAAAGCCTGGAGCGGGAAGCGGTCGATCTGACGGTGTTGACCGAAGAGCTCGTCGAACGGCTGCGGCCGGTGGCCGACCTCAAGGACATCACCTTGCATTTTCAGGGCTTGTCCGCGGCCACGATACAGGGCGACCCGATCCTGATCCAGAATGCCGTGCGCAACCTTCTGGACAATGCCATCAAATACTCGGCGCCGGAAAGCCAAGTCTGGGTCCGGCTCGCCATGCGCGACGGCGCGATCCGTGTCGAAATCGAGGATGAGGCCGGCGGCTTCCAGGGCGAGGATTTGGACGCCCTGACGCGCCGGTTCGTCCGCGGCGCCAATGCCAGGAACACGATCGGGTCCGGGCTTGGCCTGACCATCGCGCGCGAAGTGGCCGAGGCGCATGGCGGCGAATTGATTGTCAGCAACAGCAAGACGGGGGCGGGCGCGTGCGTGACGCTGTGTTTACCTTTGTGATGACCCTGGCCGTCCTGGCCGCGTCGGCGGCCATGGCGTTCGAGGTGGAGGAACGAAGCTGGATCGGCCCGCAGGATGGCCGGGTGCTGCGCGTCATATCCACGACCGACACCAACATCCTCGCGCCGCTGATCGAAAGCTTCCTGCGGAACCGGGACGGCGTGGCGGTCGAATATGTCGTGGCCAACAGCGCCGAAGTGATGAAGGCCGTTCTGGAGGGCGAGGAACGGTTCGATGTCGCCCTGTCCTCGGCCATGGACCTGCAGACCAAGTTGGCCAATGACGGGCACACGCAGCTCTACGATTCCGCCGCGACGGCGATGATTCCCGACTGGGGCCGCTGGCGGGACAGCGTGTTTTCCTTTTCGCTCGAACCGGCCTCGATCATCGTGTCCGCGACGGCGCTGACCGCTGACGAGGTGCCGCGCACCCGCCAGGATCTGATTGCGCTGCTGCGCGCCCAGCCCGAGCGGTTCCGCGGCCGGATCGGAACCTATGATGCCGCGCAAAGCGGGCTGGGCTATCTGTTCGCGACCCAGGATGCGCGCACGTCCGAAACCTTCTGGCGCCTGATGGAGGTGTTCGGCAGCCTCGACCCGAAGCTGTTCTGCTGTTCGGGCGAAATGATCGAGCGGGTTGCCGACGGCGACATCCTGGTGGCGTACAACGTCCTGGGCAGTTATGCGCGGGCGCGCACCGATCTGGCCGGGCGCATCGTCGTGATCGAGCCCGAGGACTATACCCACCTGATGATGCGCTCGGCGGTTCTTCTGAAGGATGCCGAACAGCCCGAGCTTGCCGGGGCCTTCATCGACCATCTGATCACCGCCGCATGGTCGCAAACGCCCCCCGCCGAATACCCGTTCCAACAGCCTGGAAAGGCGCATGGCGATTCCACCGGCCCCAAGCGGCCCATCCAGTTGGGTCCGGGCCTGCTGGTCTATCTGGATGCGGAAAAGCGCCGGCGGTTTCTGGACGAATGGCAAAGCGCGCTCAGGCAACGGTAGGCGGCGGTGCCTATCCGGCGGCCGCGGGCCCATCCTCGGCGACGAGCCGCTGCAACTCTTCCTTCACGAGGTTGGGCACGAAGATGAACCGCCCCGCCTTGAGGTATTTTTGCGACAACAGGTCATAGACCTCCCGCGACAGCAGAACCGGCAGGTATTCCGAGCGGCGTTTCGCCACGATCTGATGTTCCGTTTCCATGTCGGACAGATCGTATCCGACGGTCAGGCAGGCACTGTCGGTGGGTTCATAGCCCAACAAGGACAGCCGGTGGTAGAAGGCGGTGCTGTACTTGGCCGCGCCCTGGTCCGACGCGCGGAACAGGATGCGCCGTCCGTCCGCGAACTCGATGATCTTCCGCAGCGTGACATCGGTCGGATCGACCACGATCACGTCTTCATATTCCGCGGCAATGCTGCGCAGGCTCACATCGTCCTCCTGCGCTTCGATCCATCCGGTGTCCGAGGATGTCACGAATCTGCTCTTCTGCTCCTTGTCGCCGACGATGATGATCCGTTTTCTGTCCCACCCCCGGTCGGCTTCGTATTCGCGGATGCGCCGCACGGCGATTTCGACGCGGTGCGGCGGCAGGTCGTATTCATGCTCCGAAGGAAGAAAGAGCTGGTCGTCGACGACCGGAAACAACACGAACTCTCCTGCGTCCTCGGAGTTGTACTGCTCCAGCACGCGCTCGAACCCCGAGTCCCCCTCGCGGGTCGAGAACCGGCCCCAGAGGTTCGTGTAGGCGGGCTGAACCGAGGAAATGGTCGGACCGATCAGGGGGTCGTCGATGACCAGGCTCTTGGCCATCTGGTCGCCGTCCCCCACGAACAGCAGCGAGAATCCCGGCTTGAACCGGAACCGCCCGGTGCCCTTGGACACCATGTCCCGCAACTGGTCCTGCGCCCCGAGCACGAGGTCTTTCCAGTTGTTCTTGTAGACCTTCCGCCACAGCATCCGGATCCCCGCCACGCCGAAGGCGTAAACGATGATGTTCGGAAGATGATACATGAGATGCTGTTTCTTGACCGGACTGCCCACCAATCCCCAGAGATAGTCCAGGGCCTTGGCCAGACGCTCGGGCAGCAGGAAGAAGTCCGGCAGGATCTCGATCAGCTTTTCGCCCACCTCGGGAAAGATGACGAGGACCGAGGCAAAGAACAATGACAGCCACGCGGCGATCCGCAGCATGACCTTGCCCAAGGCCGAGGTCTCCTGAAACGCGTGCTCAAGAAACGGGTCCACCTGTTCGGCCTCGATCCGCGCACCGTCCTTGACGGAACGCGCCAGCCGGATCAGGAGATTTTTGGAAAGAGCCTGTTTCATTCAAACCGGAATTCGGACATGGGCCGGCACCGCGCCGCGCGAAAGGTGCGAGCATTAACGCAAAAAACCCCGATCTTGGCTACCTCGCCGAACCCACGGCCCGAATGCGGCCCTGGTGCGGTTCGGGCTCGGGCGCCGTATCGGGGAGATCTCCCTGGCAAATTCGGCCCGCGGCAGACTATCGGCGCAGCCGTTCGAGGTTGACCACGGTGGACAGCATCAGCCGGTCATGGCTCCAATCCTTCGGAGAATGCAGCGAGGCCGAGGCCAGCGCCATGACGACACCCACCAGACAGGCCAGCAGCACGGCCTGTTTCCGCCCGAACCTGATCTGCCGGTCCGCCGACTTGAGCGACAGCAGACGGCTTGCCAGTTCCTGCCGCGCGCTGGCGTGACCCGCCGCAACCAGCGCCACCTTCAGCTGCCGTGGCGACCGGGCGGTGATCGACCGTTCGCAGAAATTCAGCAGGCAGCGGGCATAGTCCAGGGGGTGGAAACGGTATCGGACGACCACGGACTGGTCGCAGGCCAATTCGCGCAGCTGGTCGAACTGACGCTTGAGCAGCAGGAAGGCCGGGTTCCAGAAGAGGAACGGGCGCATCACCTCGAGGAAGATTTCCCATTCGATGTCCGCGTGGCGAAAATGCTGCAACTCGTGCGCGATGGCCATACGGCGGCCCTCGCTGTTGGCAAGAAGGTGGCTCGGCAGCACGACGTGGCGGCGGGTGAGGCCGCGCGCGGCGAGCGGAACCGAGATGGTGTCGGACAAGCGGATATCGACCGGTCCGACCCGTTTCCAAAGAAAGCTGTCGTTCAGCATCCGGCGAACATGCAGCACCGCGCGCAACAGATGTGCCAACAGACAGACCATGGCCAGTGCCAGCGCCCCGGCCAGAACCATCACCGGTACCGACTCCATCGCCATGACCCGTTCGGTCCAGTTCGACCGCGCGCTCAGCATTTCTTCGAACCGGACCGCGTCCATCGCGATGTCGCCGCGCAGATAGGCGGCCACAACCAGATCGCTGAGCACCACGGTCCGACCGGGACTCACGGCGTCGATCGCCGCTGTTGCGAGCACCGCCAGCAGCGGGCTGACAAAGACGAGCGCGATCAGGGTCTTCAGGCCCGTGTACTGAAGCACGAAAGCGTGCCGAAGCGGAGTTTTGGCCAACACCGCCCGCAGCGTCAGCCAGAGGATGCAGGCGAAGACCAGGATGATGTTCAGGTTGATGAATACCTCGATGAACTGTTTAGCCGCCGTCATTCTGGAGCCTCCTCTCCACCAGCGCCCGAATTTCCTCAAGGTCGGCCTCGCTCAGGCCCGCGTCATCCACCAGGCGGGCCACCAGGGTGGCCGGCGTGTTGTCGAACAGGGTCTGAGACAGGTTCTTCAGCGAACGCGTCTGATAGGCGTCCTTGGACAGAAGCGGCGTGTAGATCAGCGACTTGTTCCGCTTGCGGCTGACGACGAATCCCTTCTCTTCGAGGATACGCAGCACCGTCGCGCCCGATGTATAGGCCAGCCCCCGTTCCGGCGGCAACTGTTCCAGCACGTCGCGAACGGTGCCTTCGCCCAGGGCCCAGAGCTCGTTCATGAACTCCAGTTCGACATCCGTCAGCAGATTTCCCGCTTTTCTTTTCCTCATGGCTCCACTGCTACCAGTTCGACCTTCCGCTTCCGCCCCAAGCAAACCAGTTCGGGGCCGTTCCGCAAAGCCTAAACTTTCCAGAACACGAAAATTCCCCACCCGATGGCGATGAAAAGCGGGGTCCAGATTGGCTGACCGACAAACCCGAGCCAGGCCAGAAAGATATAGACCGAGCCCAGCAGCGTGATGAACAGCCGGTCCCCCAGAGTCGTGGTCAGACCCAGGACGCCGCGCCGTTCCAGCCCGTCGCGGAACCGGAAGATCTCCAGCAGCCCGATCACGGCGATGGCGCTGAAGATGCCGATGAACACCGCAAGCGTCGCGGGTGTCCAGGCCATCCAGAAATCGGGCCAGAGCGGATCGGTCCAGGAAAACCCCTTGTCCTCCTGCTGGCCGACATTGCCCCAGCCGGCCTGGGCCTGGGCCTGCACCTGCATCGGCGCCAGTGCGGCAAGAAGCAGCGTCACACGTCCCGGCATCAGACCCTCCCCAGCGCGAAGCCGCGCGCGATGTAGTTGCGGACGAACCAGATGACGATGGCGCCCGGAATGATGGTCAGCGTCCCGGCCGCCGCCAGCAGGCCCAGCTCATAGCCGGCGCTGGATGCGGTGCGGGTCATCACGGCCGCGATCGGTTTCGCCTCGACCGCGGTCAGGGTCTTGGCCAGCAGCATTTCCACCCAAGAGAACATGAAGCAGAAGAACGCGGTCACGCCGACGCCCGCCTTGATGTTGGGCAGAAAGATCTTCAAGAAGAAGGCCGGGAAGGAATAGCCGTCCACATAGGCGGTCTCGTCCAGCTCCTTGGGCACGCCCCGCATGAACCCTTCCAGGATCCAGACCGCCAGCGGCACGTTGAACAGGGTGTGGGCCAGGGCCACCGCCAGGTAGGTGTCGAACAGGTGGATCGAGGAATAGAGCTGGAAGAAGGGCAGGGCAAAGACCGCCGCCGGCGCCATTCGGTTGGTCAAGAGCCAGAAGAACAGCTGCTTGTCGCCCAGAAACCGGTAGCGCGAGAACGCATAGGCCGCCGGCAGGGCGACCGCCACCGACAGGACCGTGTTCATCGTCACGTAGATGATCGAGTTGATGTAGCCCCAGTACCAGGTCGGATCGGTGAAGATCGCCGTATAGTTGGCGAGCGTGAAGGTCTGCGGGAACAGCGAAAAGCCCGACAGGATCTCGTTCGTCGTCTTGAAGCTCATCGCCACCAGCCAGTAGATCGGCAACAGCAGGAAGGCGATGTAGAGGATCGGGATGAGGGAGCGTTTTCTCATTTCTGATCATCCTTTGTCATCAGGACGTAGAAGACCCAGCTGACCAGCAGCGTGATCGCGAAATAGATCAGGCTCATCGCCGCGGCCGGTCCGAGGTCGAACTGCCCCAGGGCGATCTTGACCAGATCGATCGACAGCAGCGTGGTCGAGTTGCCGGGTCCGCCGCCGGTTAGGACGAAGGGTTCGGTGTAGATGTTGAAGCTGTCCATGAACCGCAGCAGGATCGCGATGGTCAGCACCGTCTTCATCTTGGGCAGCTGGATGTACCGGAACACCGACCAGGCGCTGGCGCCGTCGATCTTGGCGGCCTGGTAGTAGGCGTCGGGGATCGACACGAGGCCCGCATAGCACAGCAGCACCACCAGCGAGGTCCAGTGCCAGACATCCATCACGATCACCGTGATCCAGGCCGAAACCGGCTGTTGCGTCATGTCATAGTTGATGCCCAGAACGTCATTCAGGAAATAGCCCAGCAGTCCGATCTTGGGCAGGGTGAAGATGTTCCACATCGAGCCCACCACGTTCCACGGGATCAGCATGGGCAGGGCCATCAGGACCAGGCAGACCGGCACCCAGAACCCCTTCCGCGGCATCGAAAGCGCAACGATGATGCCCAGCGGCACCTCGATGGCCAGGATGACGATGGTAAAGAAGAACTGCCGCCCCAGGGCGGCCTGAAACCGGTCCGAGCGCAGGATCTGCTCGAACCAGCCCAGCCCCTCCCAGAAGAACTGGTTGTTGCCGAAGGTTTCCTGAACCGAATAGTTAACGACCGTCATCATCGGGATGAGGGCGTTGAACGCGACCAGCGCCAGAACCGGCAGCACAAAGAACCACGCCCTCTGGTTTTCCGTTCTCATGCCATGCGCTCCTCTGTCGCGATCCATCCGTCGCGGTAGACACGGGTCTTATTCGGGTCAAAGGCCAGATGCACCGTGCTGCCCTGTTGCGGCGCGTCATGCTCCAGCACCGCCTTGACCAGAGTTTCGCCCACCATCGCGTCCACGATGAAATGCCGCCCGACATCGGAAACCTTGGCGACATGCGCAGGCACGCCCTGCTCGGCAATCGCCACATGTTCGGGCCGTATGCCCAGCGTCAGGTTCCCGCCCTGTCCGGTGATCGGACCCTCCAGCGCCACCTCGTGGCCCTCGAACCTGGCCCTGTCGCCGGTTGCCTCGCAGGGCAGGACGTTCATGCCGGGCGAGCCGATGAAATGGCCCACGAAGGTGTGCTGCGGGCGTTCGAACAGATCGACCGGAGTGCCGATCTGCACTACTTCGCCGTCCTGCATGACCACCACCTCGTCGGCAAAGGTCAGCGCCTCGGTCTGGTCATGGGTCACATAGATCATCGTGGCCCGCACCCGCTGGTGCAGTTCCTTGAGCTTCGAGCGCAGCTTCCACTTCAGGTGCGGGTCGATCACGGTCAGCGGCTCGTCGAACATCACCACGTTCACGTCATCGCGCACCAGGCCGCGTCCCATCGAGATCTTCTGCTTGTTGTCGGGGCTCAGTCCCGAGGCGCGGGTGTCGAGCATCTCGACCACGTCCAGCATCTCGGCGATCTCCTGCACCCGCTGGGCGATCCGGGCCGGGTCGGCGCCGCGGTTCTTGAGCGGAAAGGCCAGGTTCTGGCGCACGGTCATGGTGTCGTAGATCACCGGAAACTGGAACACCTGCGCGATGTTGCGCTGGTCCGGCGGCAACCCGGTCATGTCGCGGTCGTCGAACAGGATCCGGCCTTCGGACGGGGTCAGCAGGCCCGAAATGATGTTCAGCAGGGTGGATTTCCCGCAGCCCGACGGCCCCAGAAGCGCATAGGCCCCGCCATCGCGCCAGGTCACGTCGATGTTCTTCAGCGCGTAGTCCTCGGGGCCTTTGGGATCGGGGAAATAGCTGTGCTTGAGGTTCGAAAGCGTGATCCGCGCCATGTCAGGCCACCAGTGCCCCGTCCTGCCCGAAATACCGGCAGTGACGCGGGTCCATGAAAAAGACGTGCTCTTCGCCCACCTGATAGGGATGCACCCCGGCCGAGAGCGACACCCAGGCCTCCGCGCCGAGCTGGAAATGCGCGCTGGAGTCCGATCCCGACAGTTCGGTGACGATGACGCGGCCCCTGAGTTCGACCTCGCTGGCGTTGCTGCGCATCGGCAGCACCCGGTGGGGGCGGACGGCAACGATGTAGTCCCCGTCCGGCAGGTCGGCGGCGGCCCCGGTCAGCGGCCACGAAGCGCCCCCGCCCAAACGCGCGACGGCCCCGGACTTGGTTACAGGGGCGGAATTGATCGGCGGATCGGAAAAGACCCGGGCAGCGGTCAGGTTGCGGGGGTGGCGGTAGATTTCCGAGGTCGGCCCGAACTGCGTGACCGAGCCGTTGTCCATCAGCGCGGTCTTGCCGCCCAGCAGCAACGCCTCTTCCGGTTCCGAGGTGGCATAGACCACGACCGCGCCGCGCCCGGCGAACAGGTCGGGGAGTTGCTCGCGCAACTCCTCGCGCAGCTTGTAGTCGAGATTCGCCAGGGGTTCGTCCAGAAACACGGCACGGCTGTCCTTGGCGATGGCGCGCGCCAGCGCCGTGCGCTGCTGCTGTCCCCCCGAAAGCTCCTGCGGGCGCCGGTCCAGCATCGGCCTGAGCTGCAGCAGATCGGCGGCTTCCTCGACGCGGCCCTGGATTTCGCTCTCGGCCATGCCCGCCACCCGCAGGGGCGAGGCGATGTTTTCGAACACGGACATGTGCGGGTAGTTGACGAAGAACTGATGCACCAGGCTGATGCGGCGCTTTTGCGGCGTCAGTCCGGTGACATCCTCGCCGTCCATCAGGATGCGGCCGCCAGCCAGGGGATCGAGTCCCGCCATCATCTTGATCAGGGAAGTCTTGCCCGAACCGGTGGCGCCCAGCAGCACGTTGAAATGTCCGGTTTCGAGCGTCAGCGTGGTCGGCTTGATATGTGTCACCTGACCTACACGCTTCGTCACGTCGTGAAGTTCGATCATTTTCCGAAGGTTCCAAGACAGGCCCAAAGGCAGGCCATGGGTTCCGTCCCCGACCGGGCCGCCGCGACAGGGCGGCGACCCGGATGTTCATCGGCCGTTACTGCTGCCAGCGGGCAACCAGCTCGTCATAGTTGACGGTTTCGCCCTGCGGCTTCTCGTTCTCCAGCTTGGCCTTGGGCGCGCCCGGCTTCTCCAGCCAGAAGGCCGGATCCTGCGGCTCGTTCAGGCGCGGACCGCAGCCGCCATAGACGCCGGCGCTTTCATCCGCGGCCTGCATCCGGGCCATGGTGATGTCCATCTCTTCGGCCAGACGGTCCATCGCCTCTTGCGGGGTGAAGGCGCCCGAGTTCACGTCGCCGATCTGCTGCCACCAGATCTGGGCCAGCTTGGGATAGTCGGGGACGTTGATGCCCGTGGGCGACCATGCCACGCGGTCGGGCGAGCGGTAGAACTCGACCAGGCCACCCAGCTTGGGTGCGCGTTCGGTGAAGGACTCGTGGTTGACCGAGCTGTCGCGGATGAAGGTCAGCCCCACATGCGACTTCTTCACGTCAACCGTCTTGGACGTCACGAACTGGGCATAGAGCCAGGCCGCCTGCGCGCGGTCGGGTGGCGTGGATTTCAGGAAGGTCCACGATCCCACGTCCTGATAGCCGACCTTCTGGCCTTCTTCCCAATAGGGGCCATGCGGGCTGGGCGCCATCCGCCACAGCGGGTTGCCCTCGTCGTCCACGGTATTGTTGCCTTCGGACTTGGGTTTGACCATGTCTGCCGTAAAGGCCGTGTACCAGAAGATCTGCTGGGCCACGTTGCCTTGGGACAGCGCCGGCAGCGACTGGTAGAAGTCATAGGACGCCGCACCGGGAGGCGCATAGTTGCGCAGCCATTCGTCCCACTTGCGGATCGCATAGACCGCGGCTGGGCCGTTTGCCGCGCCACCGCGCGACACCGATGCGCCAACCGGGTTGCAGGTGCCCGCTTCCATGCGGATGCCCCATTCGTCCACCGGTATGCCGTTCGGCTCGCCCTTGTCGCCGGCGCCGGCCATCGACAGCCAGGCGTCGGTCATGCGCCAGCCGAGATCGGGCGCGCGCTTGCCATAGTCCATGTGGCCATAGATGCGAACGCCGTCGATTTCCTTGACGTCGTTGGTGAAGAAATCGGCGATGTCCTCATAGGCCGACCAGTTGACCGGAACGCCCAGGTCGTAGCCGTATTTCTCCTTGAACGCGGCCTTGTACTCTTCGTTGTCGAACCAGTCCTTGCGGAACCAGTAGAGGTTCGCGAATTGCTGGTCCGGCAACTGGTACAGCTTGCCGTCCGGACCGGTGGTGAACTGGATGCCCATGAAGTCGTCCAGGTCGAGCGTCGGCGATGTCGTCGCCGCCCAGTCGCCCGCCATCATGTCCGACAGAGGATAGGCCAGCTGCAGACGCGAATGGGTGCCGATCAGGTCGCTGTCGTTGACATAGCCGTCATACAGGTTCCGGCCGGTCTGCATCTGGGTCTGAACCGCCTGCACCACCTCTCCTTCGCCCAGGATCTGGTGGTTGACCTTGATGCCGGTGATGTCCTCGAACGCCTTGGTCAGAACCTCGGATTCGTAGCTGTGGGTCGGAATGCCCTCGGACAGCACGTTGATCTCCATGCCGGCATAGGGCTTCGCGGCCTCGATGAACCACTTCATCTCTTCCAGCTGCTCTTCTTTGGTCAGGGTCGAGGGCTGGAATTCCTCGTCGATCCAGCGCTGTGCTGCGGCCTCGTCGGCCCAGGCGGCGCTTCCTCCGGCAATAACGGCAGACACCGCCACAGCGGATAGCAAATAGGTCCGCATATTTCTCCTCCCTAGAGATATTCTTGTCGGTTTTTCCCAACGCAATCAGCATTGGGAGGAGTTCGGCTTTTGTCAAACTAAAAAATTAGTAACGATGGGGAAATCTTGTAAGCCACTGATCGACAAACATGAATCGCCTATCGTCGCAACTTGTCGATTGTGCGCCTGGTGGTGCCCGACCGGCCGGATCGGCAGGGTCGGCGCTCTCCGCAGGGCAGGCCGGGAAACTCGCTCACGGACCGCCCCAATGGCTTTGCGCCAGGAGCGCGGCCTCGGTGCGGTTGCGGACCTGGAGCTTCTGCAGGATCGCGGTCATGTAGTGCTTGACGGTCTTTTCCTGAAGGTCGAGCGCCCGGCCGACCTCCTTGTTGCTCTTGCCCTGCGAAACCAGACGCAGGATGTCCTCCTCGCGTTTGGACAGGGTCTCGATCGGGTGGGTCTTGGCGGCCGCGGGGCGGGGGCTGTTCATCCGGGTCAGCACCTTGGCCGCCAGCGACGGCGCGACATAGCTGCGCCCGGCGACGAGATCGGACAGGATCCGGATCAGTTCCCGCGATCCCACGCCCTTGAGCACATAGCCCGCGGCGCCGGCCGAGAGCGCGTCGAGGATGCTGTCGTCATCCTCGGAGACGGTCAGCATCGCCACCAGCGGCTTGTGATCACCGGCCAGAATCTGCGTCAGCGCCCATTGCCCGCCATCCGGCATCGACAGATCCAGAAGCACCAGGTCGGGTTGCAGCCGAACCGTCAGGTCCACGGCCTCGCGCCCGGTGGTGCCTTGGCCGACCACGTCGAACCGGCCGCTTTCCGACAGCGTGCGGGCCACGCCTTCGCGGAACAGCGGATGGTCGTCGGCCAGAACGACGCGGGTCTTGGTCATCTTTGGTCTCCCGTTTCCAGCGCCATGACGATTTCGCCGCCGCCGCCCGCGCGGTTGCCGGCCAAGAACGTGCCGCCCAGGCTTTCGACGCGATCGCGCAGCCCGCTCAGGCCAAGGCCCAGCTGCGGCCCGTCGGGGCCGAACCCCTCGCCCCGGTCCCGAACGGCCAGGGACAGGGACTGGGCGTCGCAGGTCAAGTCCACCGTCAGACCGGCCCCGCCGCCATGGCGGGTGGCGTTGTTCAGCCCTTCCTGCACGAAGCGATAGATGCAGATGCGGGCGGCCGGCGAGGCGGCGAAGGCATCGCAGTCGCACTCCAGCGCAACCTCCCGATCGGACCGGTCCCGATGCGCTTCGACCGCCTTGCGCACGATGTCGCACAGCGGAATGTCGGCGATGTCGGGCAGGGACAGGCCCTGCGAGATGAAGCGCACCTCGTCCATCGCCTGTTTCAGCGCGTCGTTCACGCCGTCGAGTTCCGCCCGGGCCGCGTCGTCGGTCTGTTTTTCGCGCAGATCGTCAAGCCGCAGTGCCGCGAAGGCCAGGTATTGCGCCGGGCCGTCATGCAGGTCGGCGCCGATCCGGCGCAGCGCGTGTTCGGTGCTGGCCGCCGAGCGTGCGGCCGCCTCCTGCACCCGGCGTCGCAGATCGAGGTTGCGCGCCGAGAGCGCGCGCAGGTCGCGGAACTGGGTGTCGAGATCGGCGCGCTGGCGCTCGATGGTGCGGCTGCCCCGCCGCACGATCAGATAGAGCGCCGCGCCGATGAGCGTCATGACGCCCGCGACCGTGGCCCAGGCGGTGCGGCGCGCGGCGATCAGATCGTTGCGCAGCTGCGGATTGGCCTCGTAGAGCTCGGCCACCGCGATCACCTCGCCGGTCCAGACCTCCCGAATGGGCGAATAGATCTCCAACAGCGGCACCCCGAGGGCGCTCTCGCCCCTGGCTTCTTCGTCGCCGACCTCTTCGAACTCGGCGCTGACCTGTCCCTGCCAGGCGGCCTTGAGCGGCGCGCTGACCTCGAATACGCGGTTGATCAGGTTCGGGTCCGAGGCTTCGACGATGCGCCCGCCCTTCTTCCAGATCTTGTAGGACATGACCCGTTCGCCCAGGGGCGTATTGGTGAAGATCTCTGCGAGCGCTCGGCGGGCGGTATCGGAAAGCTGATCGCTCTTGGCCAGTTGCTGGGAGATGGGCGAAATGAAGCTCTCCATGTAAAGCGCGGTCGAATTGGCGGTGTTGCGCACCACGCTTTCCTCGATCCTTCGGGTGACGATGGCGCCGACGATCAGCGCGGCGATCACCAGCACGACGCCGCCGGCCAGGCCGAACTGGGTGGCCAGCGACATCCGGCTCCACCAGGTCGTGAGTCGTCCCAAGGAAGTCATGCTTCCATAATCGCCAGCAAGTCCCGGTTGGAAAGAGACTTTGGTCTGAATCGCCAGCCGCGACACCCGGTGCGGCGCGTGGCTGCCGCGGTTCCCCTTCAGACAGGCGTGGCGTGTTCGGCGGCCTCGCCGGCCTTGGCGGCGTCCTGAATCAGGTCTTCACCGGTCTCCGCCTCGGCGGCGGCGACGTAGCCCGCACAGTTGAGGCACAGCGCGTACCAGTCACGCACGTCCTCGCCCATGCGCTTGGCCGAGGCGAACTGCCAGTCGGCCAGCGACTGGCTGATATCCCCGGGTTGCCAGCGCCCGGACTGCTGCATCGCCTGGGCTGAGTCGAGCGCCGTCTGAACCGCGGTGTGGCGGCGGGTGTACCAGCCGGACCAGAAGGATTCCATTTCGGTCAGGAACCGGTCCTGCATGGCCCAGAAATGCACCATGGGCGCAAGGGCCGAATGCATTTGCGGCAGCGCGGGCGTAGGGTCGGCGCGGCGCGGCCGCGGCTTTGTCGATTGCGTCTTGCGTGGCATGGGGCATCTCCTTCGTGGCCGGTGAGTCGCCCGAGTCTCCATCTTCGGGCGCGCCCCGCGCAATGACCCGAATCAAATCGGCGGGAATTGGCCCGAAGGCATTGCGTCGCGGCGCGCGGAAAACCTTCCCTTTGCCTGCGCCAATGTGAACTGTGCTACAGTACGCGCATTGCTTTTCAGCCATAGTGCGTGCGGGACAGGATTTCCGAAGGTAACAGATTTCAGACAGGGACGCGGTGCATGCCAGATTGCAAAGATCATCACTATTCGCTCAGACCGCTGGAGCGGGACGACCTCGCCGTTGTCGCGCGCTGGTATCGCGATGTCGAAGACCTGGCGTTGTTCGACCGCGGCAACCGCCTTCCGCTGAGCCTTGCGGCCACGGAAAAGGAATGGGAGCCGGCCCTCGGCACCGTGGCCGAGACCGGCAAATGCTGGTTCGCCATCGAGGCCGCCGATGGCGAGGTGGTCGGGGTCGTCGGGCTTCAGGACGTGTCGCTGATCAACCGCGACGCCGTGATCGCCATGTTCATCGACAGGGCCGCGCGCCAGAAAGGTGTCGGCCTGCGGGCTGTCGCGATGGTCCTGGACCTTGCCTTCCGGCAACTGGGCCTGAACCGGGTCACGACTTTCTTCCGTTCCGACAACGAGCGAAGCCAGGCCCTGACCGCGCGGGCCGGTTTCCAGATCGAAGGCACCCTGCGACAGGCCTGGTACTCGGACGGCGGCTTCATCGACGTGATCGCGGTCGGCATTTTGCGCGGCGACTGGGACGCCCGGCGAAAAACCCTGCCCGGCGAGATGAAACCCGACACGACCATGGTTCTGGGCGGCACGCATTCGTCAAATTGGATGTGGCCGCCCCCGAGTCGTGATATAGAGTAGCGAGTTCAACGAGATGTTCGATCAGACCGCCGATATCCGACTGAAAACCCGTTGAGTTGAATGTCTGCGGCTTGTGGAGTGTAAAGGTTTGATTGCCCATCCAGATAACCCCACGATTCAGCACCGGCTGGGCGCCATCCTGTTTGCGGATGTGGTGGGTTACGCCCGGTTGATGAGCGAAAACGAAATCGATACCTACAGCGCGATGCGGGCGCTGCTGGAACAACTCGAAGACGCCTGCAATGCGTTCGAGGGTCAGGTGGTCGAAGTGCGCGGGGATGGGGTGCTGGCGCTGTTCGACACCGCCACCAACGCGGTACGCTTCGGGGTCGAGCTGCACCGGATCGCCGAGCGCGCCAATGCCGAGCGGCGCGAGGATCAGCATATCCGCTTCCGCGCCGGCATTCACATGGGCGAGGTTCTGTTGGACGAACGCGGCATTCACGGCGACAACGTCAACATCGCCGCGCGCCTGCAGGAGATCTCGGAACCGGGGCGGGTCTATATCAGCGCGTCTGTCTATGAACAGATCCGCAACCGGTTGCGGTTCGGCTACGAGTTCCTCGGGCAGAAGACGCTCAAGAACATCATGGACCCGGTCGGCACCTATTGCGTGCGCCGCGAGGTCGAAGGCGTGACGCTCGCGGCGACGGTCCGGCCGCCCTCGGACCGGTTCGACCGCGCGCGTCCCGACGTGCCATCGGTCGCGGTCCTGCCCTTTCTGAGCATCGGCGGCGACCAGACCGACAGCTGGTTCGCCGACGGTCTGACCGACGACATCATCCGCAACCTGTCGAAATTCAAGAACCTGTTCGTGATCGCCCGCAATTCGGCCTTCTTCTTCAAGGCCCAGGCGATGAGCCCGCAGACCGCCGCGCGCGAGCTCGGGGTGCAGTACATCGCCCGCGGCACCGTCCGCCGGGCCGGAACCCGGCTTCGCATCGCGGTCGAGCTGATCGACGCCGACAACGCGCAGACGATCTGGGGCGAGCAGTACGACCGCGATTTCGAGGACATCTTCGACATCCAGGACGAAGTGACCCAATCCATCGTCGCCGCCACCGCCGTTCTGATCGAGGCGCAGGAGCGGCAGCGCCTGATCCAGTCGGTGCCTTCGGACCTGGCGGCCTATGGCTATGTGCTGCGCGGTCAGCAGCACATCTTCAAATACACCCGCCGCGACAACCACCGGGCGCAGGTTCTCTATGAACAGGCGCTGGAACGCGACGGCCGCTATGCGCGGGCCTGCGCCGCGCTGTCGCGGACCCTGAACATCGACTGGCGCTATTCCTGGACGCCCGACACCGATCATGCGCTGGACAACGCCCTGTCCTTCGCCCAGCGGGCCGTGGAGCTCGACCCGACCGATGCGCGCGGTTTCGGCGAGCTGGGGTTCGTGCATCTCTACCGCAAAGAGCATGACGCGGCGCTCAACGCCTATCAGCGCGCCCTGACGCTCAACCCCAACGACGCCGATCTGATGTCGGACTATGCCGATGCGCTGCACCACTGCGGCGAGAACGAGGCGGCCATCGAGCATCTGCACAAGGCGATGCGCCTGAACCCCTATTTCCCGGACCAGTATCTCTGGCACCTCGGAGGGGCGTATTACAACCTCAAGCAATACGACAAGGTGATCGAGGCCGTCGCCAAGATGAACAACCCGACCGAGGGGCAAAGGATGCTGGCGGCGAGCTATGCGCAGCTGGGCCAGATGGATATGGCAAAGTCCATCGCCCAGAAGCACAAGCAGGCGCATCCGAACTTTTCGCTCGATCACTGGGCGCAGGTGGTGCCCGACCGATTCGCCGACGACACGCAGCACTTCTTCGAAGGGCTGCGCAAGGCCGGGTTCTGATCGGCGGCCTCAGTCGCCGGAGCCGCGTGCCTTGACCCCGCTGACCTTCACGCCACTGACCTTGACGCCGCTGACCCGCGATCCGCCAACCTTGACCCCGCTGACCTTGACGCCGCTGACGGCCGGATCCTGGGCGCCGAAGTAGATGTCGAGCAGAACCTGTTCGAACATCCCGGTCATCATGTCCATGCGGATCGTGTAATCGGCCTTGTCGTAGCTCCAGTACTGGACATCGTCGGCAAACTGATAGTCGGCCGCCGCGACGCCGGATTGCGACGGATCCAAAGGCGCCCGCGCCGCATGTTCGGGCTCGGTCGGCGCGTTGCCGTCCGTGGCGCTTTTCCCCTCGCCATGCACCAGAAAGATCGTGGGTTCGGGCAGTTCGAAATACGTGCCCTCGTAGGCGAATCCGTAGATCCGCGCCAGTTTTGGAAAGTCGGCTTTGAGCTGCTTTTCGAGTTGACCATTGTTGCCCAACGTACCCGAGCGATCAATTTTCTTTATCTCCAAATCTTTCACAACCCGGCCAAAAAGCAGAACTTCCGAAAAACTTAGCAATGACTCCGTCAAAACACTTTCTCCTTCCAATTTCGGCGGCACCGAAGGTGGCTCCGCCGGTTCCCCCTGCTCCGGACTCTTGCAGTAACGGGCCGGAAACAATGCACATAATTTGTTTCGCCAAAATGCCACAAATTGCCTGAAAGACAAAGACATTTGCAATCACCTCAATCCGGCACGCGCGTCCGGACCGAAACCGCATGGCTGGACTCGTCCGGATCGGCCAGGCGCGGGCCTGCGTTGACGACCCCGATATCGCGCATCCGAAAGTTGCCCTCGATGATCCGGCGAAAGGCGCCGCCGGTGATTTCCTGATCGACCATCAACAGGGCCTTTTCGACCCCGAAGTAACTCAGCATGTCCGCATCCAGCAGGCTCCAGGCGTCGGCCAGGTAGGTGCCCAGAAAATCGCGCGCTTCCAGCAGCGCCAGCCGGAACCCTTCGCGGTCCGCCGCGTAGCGGGCATCGAAGATCGCCTGCATCACGCCGCCATATTCCGGCGTGCCTTCCAGCCGGTCGGACAGGTCTTCGTCCTCGGGCGAAATCAGACCCCGGGCCAGCAGGCGTTCGTGAAAGATGTCCACCAGAATGTCGAACATGGCGCCGGTCAGCGGCTCCGACAGGGCGTGCTCGCTGGTCCAGCCCTGCGCGAATTCCGAAAGCACCCGGTCATTGGCCGCCATTCGGATCTGGGCATTGTCGGACAGTTCGGCGAACCGGTTCAGCCGGTTGAGCGTGTAGAGATTGCCGCGGGTGTTTTCCAGCAGCGCCTCGACCACCGAGCCGAAATGCAGCGACGCGATCAGCGCCACCAGATCCGCCGCGGACTCGTGAAACCCATAGTATTCGCCGGGCGCGTTGCCGTCCGAGGGCATTCCGATGGTGCTGTAGATGATGGCATGCCCGATTTCATGGGCCACGACATCGAAATTGAGGCTGTAGGGCCGGTATTCGCCGCCATGTTCCCGGCTGCCGCCGGTTTCCAGAAACCCCCAGCCGATATGCGCGTTGTCGAGGCTCGGCAGCAGCGACAGTTCCAGCCGGTCGAAGTCGCGGGCGAAATGCCAGGGGATGGGCTGGCCGAAATAGCCCTCCCAAACGTCCATGGTGAAATGCGCGGATCCGAACAGGTGCGCAGCCTCGAAAGCCGGGTCGGTCGGGTCGATATGGGTGAAGTTCCCGTCCGCGTCCGGAGTTGCGGGCGGCCGCTCGAACCCGTCCCAGGGCGGCAGATACATGCGCTGGCCTTGCGGGCCGGGAACCATGGCGCCATAGGGCGTCGTCTTGCCCACCGGATTGACGACATACATGCGCGGGTCGGACGGGCCGGGACCGACCGTTCCGGGCGGGGCCGAAATCTCGACCAGTTCCAGATGCGCCGGGCCGCCGAGAAACGGCGATTGCGGAAACAGCAGAAACCGGGTACCCGGGGCCTCTTCGGCGGATGCGTCAGGCATGGCCATGCGGTCCTCCGTTTCCGTCGTCATTCCGCTTTTGCGCACCGACCGGCGCGCTCCTGGTCGGATTGGCGAAAGCGGAACTCGCGTGCGATCATATCATGGAACTGCTGCCGGTCGCTGAGGTTGAGCGACTGCACGAAGGCATCCATGTCCTCGGGCACCGGTCGGTTCAGCACCGTTTCGAAATACCAAACCAGAAGGCCCAGCCGGGCCGGAGAGGCCGAGCTTTCCGCCGGCCGCGGCAGCGCCGCCTTGGCCTGCGCGCGCGCCTTGAGTTTCGCATAGTCGCCGGACCAGCGCAGTTCGGCCAGAAGATGCGGTTCGATCCGGTCGGATTTTTCGGCGGCCAGATCCTCCACCAGCGTGGCGCCGGTCAGCAGCGCCTCGTACCCGGCCTCGTCCAGATCGTTGTCGCGCAGCCATTTCGTCACCTCGTCGCGCCGGACCAGCCCCGCGCGGGTGCGGTGTCCGGACATCTGCGCGATCAGGGCGGCGCGCTGAGGTTTCTTGCCGCTGCGGCGCGCGTCTTCGAGCGCCAGCAGGCGCAGCATCGCCCTGTCGCGCAGCGCGGCGTAGCGCTGCGGGTCCAGACGCAGCTCGTCGATCACGTCCCGGGTCAGCCCGTCGCCACCGTTTTCGCCTTCGATCCGGCGCACCAGCTCCTGCCAGACAAGCGTGCGTTCCAGCCGTTGGGCAGGGGCCGGGGCAGGGGCCTTGCGGGCCAGGTGGCCGGCCATCTGGGCCAGCATCTCGCGCGCGTCCTCGGCCTTGGCGTCGACCCGTCCGCGCGGCAGCCACGCGGCAAGCCCGTTCACCTGCGCGGCGTCGGTTTCGCTCAGGATGCGCGGCCAGTCGCGGTCGCGATAGTGCAGCCCCTTGGCCACGGCCAGAACGGTGTCGGCGGCCTCCGGCGTCAAAACACCCTCCTCGAGCGCCCGCGCCACCGTGGCCCGGATCGAAACCATCGGCTCGCTGAGTGGCCGGAACCCCAGTTCGGCAGGGCTGTGCAGCACCGCCACCTCGTCGTCGTCGCGCAACGTCCCGTCGCGATACCCTTCGAAGATCCGGCCCACGCCGATCATGCCGAATCCGTCCAGCTCGGCCGCGCGCAACGCGCCCATGCTGGCGCTGCCGAAGACGGCGATGCCCTGCTCCATGGCCCAGAGGATCTCCTTGTGCCAGACCGAGGGAACCCCCTCGAAATAGCCGTCGATGATCCCGATCGCCATCGGCTTGCGGCGCGCGACGCGATAGACATCGCCCTGTCCGACCGGCGGCAGGATGTCCGCGTCGATCAGCTCCCGCACCGCCTCGGGCCCGAGGGTCGGTCCGACAAAGACGGCGGCGCGCATCACAAGGCCCTCCGGGCGCGGCGGGCGCGGGGGCCGGGAACGAAGTCGGGATCGTCATGCGGCGCTTCCAGCCCCGGGATGACCGCGCGCACGACCGAGATCCCGAATTCGGGCCGCGACAGATCGACGGTCAGAACCTGATCCAGGCCGGCCGTGGCCAGGCGGTCGAGCAGCCAGGCAAGATCCTCCTCGAACGAAGGCGCATCGTGCGTCGGGCAGTCGGTGAACCGCGCCGAAGGGGCCGCGCGCTGAAACGCCTTGCGGACAAAGCGCGCCTTGGCCGCCAGCGCGTCGTCGGTGTATTCGGACGGTTCCAGATCGTCGCGGGCGCCCGAGATGTAGGTCAGCCGGGTCTGCGCCGCCTCGGTCATGGCCCGGAGCAGGGCGATGTTGCGGTCCGGGTGGCAGCCGTCGCCGATGCCGATATGTCCGGGCGTGTCGCCCGCCTCGCACAGGACGCACCGGAAGCAGGCCACACCCACGTCCGAGGTGCTCTGCCAGATCCCGGCCTCAAGGCCCGCCGCATCGAACCGGTCCAGCGCTTCCCGGCAGCGCGGGTCGTCCACCGTCGCGGGGTCCAGGCGTTGATCCTGCCGCCCGTGGTGCCACAGGGTCGAGGCGTCCCGCTCGATCAGCTCGCAGATCGCGTGGCAGGTGGCTTCGAGCCGGTTGTTGCCCGAAGCCAGCCCGTTGGTCGAACGCGGGAACATGCCGGGGCCGCCATTGGGCGGCCCGGTATAGTCGGTGTCCACCATCTCGTAGGGCACCCAGCGGCGGGTGGCGTTCCGCAGGTCGTCCGCCTCGATCCAGAGGATCGGACGATGCGGGTCAAAGGCCGCGCCGGTGACTTTCGGCAGGCGGGCCACGTCGGCCACGTCGGCCTCCTGACTCAGGTCGGCATAGGTCGCACGACGCACCGGCAGGGCGACCCGCTCGGCATGCCAGGTCTCGATCGCCTCCATCACGCCCGAGGCTTCGGCGGCCTCCAGCGACAATCCCTTCCCCAGCGCCACCGCGACCGAGCGCGAATTCGGCCGCGTGACCATGACCGTCGGCAACCCGATCCGGTCCAGCCCGGTCAGATTGGCGATGCGGGTGATGCCCATCTGCGCCAGAAACGGTCTGACCCGTTCCAGCGTTTGCGCCGGGTCGCGCAGACGATGCGTATCGACAAGGTATCGCTTGCGCGACAATGGGGTCATCAACAAGGCCTGGTTTCAAAATGCGTCTTCGCGGGACAGGCGCCCGAAACCGGGCGGCACGATCCCTAAACCATTGCCAAGGATGGTTGATCCTTCGATCCGGGTCAACACGCTTGCCGCATGCCCTTGGGGCAGACGCACAAGAGGTGCCGATGGCGCAGCCGGTTCGGCGGCGTTTCAGGCATGGCGCCGGCGGGTTGCCGGCCCCTGATCCGTGATCGTGTCCAGAGACAGCGTGTGATCCATGTTCCGCATGCGGTGGCGCAGCATCTCGCGGGTCAGCCGGGCAAGATCCGCCGCGTATTCGGGCCGGTCTGCGACATTCTCCATCTCGCCCTTGCCCCGATGGTCGAAAAGCAGCGGCGGCAGGTCGGCCGCGAATTCGACCAGGGTGAACCTGTCGTCGCGCAGGATGCCCAGGCAGGAATCCGACGGGCCGGTTCCCAGCCTCTTTTCCCATTCGGTCGGCGCGGTGGGTTCCGAGAAATCCAGTTCGCTGAAGGTCCGGGTGCGCCAGCCGGCCGGAACATCGCCGGCCAGCAGCGGCAGCAGCGACCGCCCGTCCATCGAATTGGGCACTTCCTGATCGATCCAGTCGAGGATCGTGGGCGTGATGTCGATGGATTCGGTGGGAACCGACACCACGCTCCCGGCCCGGTCGGCATTGCCCGGCAGCCGGATGATGAGCGGCGTGTGATAGGCCGCGTCATGAACCGTCATCTTGCCCCAGCTGTGGTGATCGCCCAGCATCTCGCCGTGATCCGCGGTGACGATCAGCAGCGTGTTGTCGTATTGGCCGGAGTCCTTGAGGTGCCGGATGACCCGCCCGACATGGTGATCCACCTCGGTGGCCAGACCCAGATAGACGGCGCGCAGGGTCTGGACGGTCTCATCCGTGGGTTCCAGCCCGGCAAAGCCTTCGACGACCGACTCGACTTGGCTGACCTGCATCAGCGGGCCAAAGAAGGGATGCACCGCGGCCTCGTCTTCGGGTGTGGCCAGGCGGGCCGGCAGCGGCAGGCTGGCCGGGTCGTACATGGCGTTGTAGGGCGCCGGCGCGACCAGCGGCGGGTGCGGCCGGATATAGGTCAGATGCGCGAACCAGCCCTGCCCGTGATAGGCGCCGATCCGGCTCAGGAACGAGTCGGTGAGAAAGGCGGTGTCGCTGTCCTCGGCCGCGTACAGGGCCGGATCGTTCAGACGCGGCGCGCCACCGTCCGGCGCGACGGGTTTGTAGATGTCCCAGTAGTTGTCGAACCCGTAGCCGCGCTGCATCAGATGCGCCCGCCAGGGATAGGACATCTCCTGCCGCATTTCCGTCATCTCGTGGAATCCCGGCATCGGGTATTCGTAGGTCTGCACCGCCGGATCCTTCGGGTGATGCACGCGCGGGTCCGAGGAGGTGTCGGTATAGCCGAACAGCATCGGCAACAGCCCCGCCTTGCGGGTTTCCGACGCCAGGTTGGGGGTGTCATGGCGCAGCGGCGTGCCGTTGCGGACCGAGCGGTGGTTCATCGCGTATTGCCCGGTCAGGATCGACGCGCGCGACGGGCCGCAGGGATTGGCGACCGAGTAATGGCGGTCGAAACGGACCGCATCCTGCATCAACTCGCGCAGGTTCGGCAACGCGACATGCGCGGCCAGCGCGCCGTCCAGGCAATCCGCCCGCAACTGGTCGATGATGATGAACAGGACATTGCGCGTGGTCGTCATCGGGCACCTCGTCAGAATCCGCCGAGACGGAGTGTTAGGAGCCCGCCGGCACCCCGTCCAGCCCCGATCTGCATCGGTGCGCGGATCGGGCGGCGCGGCCGTGCCGGCGTGAAGCAGGAATAAGAAAAAGTTATCGAAGCGATTTGGAAATGCAACTTATGTTGATGGCTGTCCTCTGCTAGCATCCCGTCGAGACGCGCAGCCCGGCTCGGGCCATTTCATTCAACCTTACAATGATGGAGAGAATTATGGACGGTAACGACATCGGCAAATGCCCGGTCATGCATGCCGGCACGACGTTCGGGACCCGGTCGAACAGGGACTGGTGGCCGAACCAGTTGAATCTGAAAATCCTGCACCAGAATTCCTCCCTTTCCAATCCGATGGGCGAGGCGTTCAACTATGCGGAAGAATTCAAGAAACTCGACCTCAAGGCGCTGAAACAGGATCTTTATGACTTGATGACCGACAGTCAGGACTGGTGGCCCGCCGATTACGGCCATTACGGCGGTCTGTTCATCCGCATGGCGTGGCACAGCGCGGGCACCTACCGCACCGCCGACGGGCGCGGCGGCGGCGGCACCGGGCAGCAGCGATTCGCGCCGCTCAACAGCTGGCCGGACAACGGCAACCTCGACAAGGCCCGCCGCCTGCTCTGGCCGATCAAGCAGAAATACGGCGACAGGATTTCCTGGGCCGACCTGATGATCCTCGCCGGGAACTGCGCCCTGGAATCGATGGGCTTCAAGACCTTCGGATTCGGCGGCGGCCGCGCCGATGTGTGGGAGCCCGAAGAGGATGTCTATTGGGGCGCCGAATCCGAATGGCTGGCCACCAGCGACGCCGAGGGCAGCCGCTATTCCGGCGAGCGCGACCTGGAAAATCCGCTGGCGGCGGTGCAGATGGGGCTGATCTACGTGAACCCCGAAGGTCCGGACGGCAATCCCGACCCGGTCGCGCTGGCCAAGGACATCCGCGTGACCTTTGCCCGCATGGCGATGAACGATGAGGAGACCGTGGCGCTGACCGCGGGCGGCCACACCTTCGGCAAGATGCACGGTGCGGGAGATGCCTCGCACGTCGGTCCCGAACCCGAGGCCGCGCCGATCGAGGCGATGGGCCTGGGCTGGCTGTCCTCCTATGGCAGCGGCAAGGGCCGTGACGCGATCACCTCGGGTCTCGAGGGTGCGTGGACGCCGAACCCGACCCAATGGGACAACGGCTATTTCGACGTGCTGTTCAAGTATGAGTGGGAGCGGGTCAAAAGCCCGGCCGGCGCCTGGGTCTGGACCCCCAAGGACATTCAGGAAGAAGACATGGCGCCCGACCCCGAGGATCCGTCCAGGAAGGTGCCGATCTTCATGTCCACCGCCGACATCGCGATGCGCATGGACCCGGATTACGAGAAGATCTCGCGCCGGTTCCACGCCAATCCGGACGAATTCGCGGATGCCTTCGCGCGCGCCTGGTTCAAGCTGACCCACCGCGACATGGGCCCCAAGGCGCGCTATCTGGGTGACGAGGTGCCCGCCGAAGACCTGATCTGGCAGGATCCGATCCCGGCCGGAACGCCGCTGTCGGATGCGGATGTGGCCGATCTCAAGTCCAGGATCCTGGACACCGGTCTGTCGGTTCAGGAACTGGTTTACACCGCCTGGTCCTCGGCCTCGACCTTCCGCGGCTCCGACATGCGCGGCGGCGCCAACGGCGCGCGCATCCGGCTGGCGCCGCAGAAGGACTGGGAGGTGAACCAGCCCGATCAACTGGCCAAGGTGCTGGCGGCGCTGGAAGGCGTGCAGGCGGCGTCCGGCAAGCCGGTCTCGATGGCCGACCTGATCGTTCTGGGCGGTGCGGCGGCGATCGAAAAGGCCGCCAAGGCCGCGGGCCACGACATCACCGTTCCGGTCTCGACCGGGCGCGGCGATGCCAGCCAGGAGCAGACCGATGCCGAGAGCTTCGAAGTGCTCGAACCCATCGCCGACGGCTTCCGCAACTATCAAAAGGGCGACTATACCCTGTCGGCCGAGGAACTGCTGGTGGACAAGGCGCAACTGCTGACCCTGACCGCGCCGGAAATGACGGCGCTTGTCGGCGGAATGCGCGTTCTGGGCGCGAATTTCGGCGGCTCGGACCACGGCGTTCTGACCGACAGGCCCGGCACGCTGACCAACGATTTCTTCGTCAACCTGCTGGACATGGGCACCGAATGGAAACCGGTTTCCGAGGACGGCAAGGCGTTCGAAGGGCGCGACCGGGCCAGCGGCGCGGTAAAGTGGACCGGCACGCGCGTGGACCTGATATTCGGCTCGAACTCTCAACTCCGGGCCATCGCCGAGGTCTATGGCCAGAGCGACGGTGAGGCGCGTTTCGTCAGGGATTTCGTCGCCGCCTGGACCAAGGTGATGGACGCCGACCGGTTCGACCTGCAGTAAGGAGAACCGTCAGAAACACGAGGGCGCGGCCGGTCCCGGCCGCGCCCTTTCGCATTGGGGTCTCAGCCCTCGACCTCAGCCGATGATCGCGTTCAGCGTGGCGCTGGGGCGCATCACCGCCGCGGTCTTGGCGCGGTCGGGGTGGTAGTAGCCCCCAAGATCCGCCGGTTTGCCCTGCGCCGCGGCGAGTTCCGACAGGATCTGCTGTTCCTTGTCGGCCAGCTCCTTGGCGACCGGGGCGAAATGCGCCGCCAGTTCGGCATCGTCGGACTGCGCGGCCAGGGCCTCGGCCCAGTAGCGGGCGAACCAATAGTGGCTGTCGCGGTTGTCCGGCTCGCCGACCTTGCGGCTGGGCGAACGGTCATGGTCCAGGATGCCCTGCGTCGCGGCCTCGGCCGCGGCGCCCAGCACGGCGGCCTTGGCGTTGCCGCGGCTGTCGGCCAGGAAGTTCAGCGACTCCCCCAGCGCGCAGAATTCACCCATCGAGTCCCAACGCAGGTGGTTTTCCTCGACCAGCTGCTGAACGTGCTTGGGCGCCGAGCCGCCCGCACCGGTTTCGAACAGGCCGCCGCCATTCATCAGCTTGACGATCGACAGCATCTTGGCCGAGGTGCCCAGTTCGAGGATCGGGAACAGGTCGGTCAGATAGTCACGCAGCACGTTGCCGGTGATGGCGATGCTGTCCTTGCCGGCGGTGATGGTTTCCAGCGACTGGCGGGTCGCCTCGCGCGGGGCCAGGATCATGAACTTGTCGGCCACGCCCGCGGCCTCCAGTGCCGGTTGGACGTATTTGATCAGCTCGGCGTCATGGGCGCGGTTCGCGTCCAGCCAGAAGATCGCCTCGGAGCCGGTCAGGCGCTGACGGTCCATCGCCAGCTGGATCCAGTTCTCGATCGGGGCCTTCTTGACGGTGCAGGAGCGCCAGATGTCGCCTTTCTCCACCGCATGCTCGTGCAGGGTCTCGCCATTGGCCAGAACGATGCGGATGGTGCCGTCGGCGGGCGCCTCGAAGGTGGTCGGGTGGCTGCCGTATTCCTCGGCCTTCTGCGCCATCAGGCCCACATTGGCCACCGAACCGGCGGTAGCCGGGTTCAGCGCGCCGTTGGCCTTGAAGAACTTGATGGTCTCGTCATAGACCGGCGCATAGCAGCGGTCGGGGATCACGCAGTTGGTGTCGCCCTTGGCGCCGGTCTCATCCCAGCCCTTGCCGCCCGCGCGGATCACGGCGGGCATCGAGGCGTCGATGATCACGTCCGAGGGCACGTGCAGGTTGGTGATGCCCTTGTCGCTGTCCACCATGTACATCGACGGACGCTCGGCCTTGACCGCCTCGATCGCGGCCATGATCTCGGCATCGTCCTTGACGCGGTTCAGCAGATCGCCCAGGCCCGAATTCGGGTTGACGCCCAGCTGCGCCATGCGATCGCCGAATTTCTCGAACACCGGCGCAAGCCACGCCTTGACGGCATAGCCGAAGATGATCGGGTCGCTGACCTTCATCATCGTCGCCTTCATGTGCAGCGAGAACATCGTGCCGTCTTTCTTCGTGTCCTCGATCGCGGCATCCAGGAAGGCCGACAGCGCCTTGACCGACATGAAGGTGGCGTCCGCAACGGTGCCTTCCTCCAGCGTCCAGCCGTCCTTCAGGACGGCCACGCCGCCATCCTTGCCCACGAATTCGATCCGCGCGTCACCGGCCTGATCGGCGGTGATGGTGGCCGATTTTTCGTTGGCATAGAAATCATTGCCCGGCATCGACGACACCTTGGTCTTGCTGTCGGCCGACCACGTGCCCATCGAATGCGGATGCTGCTGGGCATAGCGTTTGACCGCCTTGGCCGAGCGCCGGTCGCTGTTGCCCTCGCGCAGAACCGGGTTCACGGCCGAGCCCTTGATCGCGTCATAGCGGGCGCGGATATCCTTCTCGGCATCGGTCTTGGGGTCTTCGGGATAGTTCGGGATGTCATAGCCCTGCCCCTGCAACTCGGTGATCGCGGCCACCAGCTGCGGCACCGAGGCCGAGATGTTGGGCAGCTTGATCACGTTGGCCTCGGGGGTTTTCACCAGTTCGCCCAGGGCGGCCAGGTCATCGGTCTGGCGCTGCGCTTCGGTCAGGTTCTCGGGGAAGGTCGCGATGATGCGCCCGGCCAGCGAAATGTCCTTGGTGCCGACGCTGACGCCCGCGGCCGCGGCGAACTTGCGGATGATGGGCAGGAACGAGGCGCTCGCCAGCTCCGGCGCTTCGTCTACAATGGTATACAATATGTCGAAGTTCGATTTATCTGCCATGTTCCCTTACCTTTTTTAGCCTTTCAGGGGCGTGCGATCCGAGAGTGTAATGCCACGAGAGACGCGGCGCGGGGGGAGCGGGACACGGGTCGCGCTCCGGGGTGACTCTGATTTGACAGGCTCCCCTTACAACCCAATGCGTGCCGGATCAATCGGCCAGACCGGCGCATTTTGACCCAGGTTGCGGAAAACTCGTGAAACCGCGCCGTGACCTCAGCCCGATTTGCCCTCGGCCGCGGCCAGTTCGACAAGGCCCAGGAACAGGCGGGTGGCCACCGCCATGTCCTGTACCGACACCCATTCGAGCGGCCCGTGAATGTTCTGCATTCCCGTGAACAGATTGGGCGTCGGCACACCGAGTTCGGTCAGCCGCGACCCGTCGGTGCCGCCGCGGATCGGGATCGACACCGGTTCGATTCCCAGGCGGCGGCAGGCTTCGCAGGCCAGATCGACCGGCGTCATGTCCCTTTCCAGCCAGTAGCGCATGTTGCGGTATTGCGGCGTGATCTCGCAGGTGATCCTGGCACGCGGTTCGGTGGCCTGCACGGCGGCGCAGACCTGCCGCAGCAACTGGCCCTTGGCCAGCAGCCCGTCCAGTTCGAAATCGCGCAGGATCAGCTTGACTTTCATCTCCGAAGATCCGCCGGTCATCTCGGTGGCGTGGATGAACCCGTCGCGGTTGTCGGTGACTTCCGGCGTCATCGTGGCCTGCGGCAGGGTGGCGATGATCTTGGCGGCCAGGTGGATCGCATTGACCATCTTGCCCTTGGCCCAACCGGGATGGATGCTCACGCCGGTGACGGTGATTTCGGCACTGTCGGCCGAAAAACTCTCGAACTCGATCTCGCCGACCTTGCTGCCATCGAAGGTATAGGCGAAATCGGCGGCCAGATCGCCGGGCAGCCGCGCGTCCACGCCGCGCCCGATCTCTTCGTCCGGGGTAAAGGCGATGCGGATCGGGCCGCGCCGGATATCCGGGTTCCGCAGCAGGTGATGCGCCGCGGTCATGATGATCGCGACGCCCGCCTTGTCATCCGCGCCCAACAGGGTCGTGCCGGACGCGGTGACGATGTCATGACCGGTCTTTTCGGCCAGATAGGGGTGGTCATCGGGCGACAGGACCAGGTCGGGATCGTCAGGGAACCGGATCTCGCCGCCGTTGTAGCCCTTGACGACGCGCGGCTTGACACCGGTGGCGTTGAATTGGGGCGCGGTATCTACATGGGCCAGAAACCCGACGGTCGGCCCCGGCGCGGTGCCGGGAATGGTGGCCAGAACCACGCCATAGTCGGTCAGTTTCACATCCTCTGCACCCATCCCGGCCAGTTCCGATTCCAGCAGGCGCAGCATGTCGAACTGCCGCTCGGTGCTGGGGCTTGTCGCCGACTCGGCATCGCTCTGGCTGTCGATGGCGGTGTAGCGGACCAGACGTTCCTCGAGTTCCTCATCGAATGGGTGCTGCATGCTGCCTCCTGCGCTCATGCCGGGCAGAAGGCGCGCGGCCCGTCGCGAAGTCAAGCCTCGGCCGCGGCCCAACAAACCGTTTGACTGGTTTTGTGTATTCCTAATATTCATTTGGACACGCAAAAAAATGCGGCGATATGGGGAGGAATCAATGAAGCGCAGAGAGTTCATCCAGGCCGGCGCGGCCGGCGTCACCGCCACCACCCTGGCCAGCCCGGCCATTGCCCAGGACATCCGCGAATGGAAGATGGTCACGGCCTGGCCCAAGAACCTGCCGGGGCCGGGGGTCGCGGCGCAGATGCTGGCCGACCGGATCACCAACCTGTCCGGCGGGCGGATCGAGGTGAAACTGTTCGCGGCCGGCGAACTGGTGCCCGGCCGCGGCGTGTTCGATGCGGTCTCGGAAGGCACGGCCGAGCTCTATCACGCGGTGCCGGCCTATTGGGGGTCCAAGTCCAAGGGCATCCTGCTGTTCGGGTCGCAGCCGTTCGGGCTGCGCGCGGACGAACAGTTCGGCTGGCTCTACCACGGCGGCGGCCAGGCGCTCTATGACGAGATGTATGCGCGCTTCAACCTCAAACCGTTCCTGTGCGGCAATTCCGGCCCGCAATGGCAGGGCTGGTTCCGCGACGAGATCACCTCGGTGGACGACCTCAAGGGGCTCAAGTTCCGCACCACCGGGCTCGCCTCCGAGATGTGTTCCAAAATCGGCATGGCGGTGCAGGCCATGGGCGGGCGCGACATGTTCCAGGCGTTGCAGACCGGCGCCCTGGACGCGGGCGAGTTCATCGGGCCGTGGACCGACAGCGCGCTCGGCTTCTTCCAGGTGGCCAAGAACTACTACTGGCCGGGCGTGGGCGAGCCGTCCTCGGCCGAGGAATGCGCGGTCAACGCCGATGCCTATGCCGAGCTGCCGGACGATCTGAAACAGGCCGTGAGTTTCGCCTGCGAAAGCCTCTACAACCCGGTCTGGACGGAATACACCACCAAACACGCCCAGGCGCTCGCCGCGCTGGTGGCGGACGAAGGCGTGCAGGTCCGGCAACTTCCGGATGACGTGGTCGCGGCGATGGGCGTCGCCGCCGCCGAAGTCATGGAGGAGCTTGCCAATGACGATGACGAGCTGGTGCGCCGCATCACCGAAAGCTTCCTGGCCTACCGCGACTCGGTCGGGTCGTACATGACCTATGCCGACAACGGTCAGATGAATGCCCGCGCCGGTGTATTGGGATTCTGACGCCGGGTTGACGAAACGGGTCCGGTGCGCGCACAAGCGCACCGGATTTCATTGAGGCAGGCATGGCGCGGGTCATCGAAACCCTGGACGGCATCAATCGCGTGACCGGCGAGACCGTGCGCTGGTTCGCGCTGGCCATGCTGCTGATCCAGTTCGCGATCGTGGTGGCGCGCTATGCCTTCGGGGTCAGCACCATCGCGACGCAGGAATCCGTTCTCTACCTGCACTCGGCGCTGTTCATGCTCGGGGCCGGGTACACGTTGCTGGTCGATGGCCATGTGCGGGTGGACATCTTCTATGCCAGGCTGGGGCCGGCCGGGCGCCGCCGGATCGACCTGGCGGGGCACCTGCTGCTTTTGATGCCGGCCATGCTGATGATCCTCTACTGGTCGTGGCCCGCGGTCCGGAACTCGTGGAAGATCCTCGAAGGGCCGATCTCGGTCGGCGGGATCAAGGCGGTGTTCCTGCTCAAGACCCTCATCCCCCTGTTCTGCATCCTGGTGCTGGTGCAATCCGTCGCCTGCGTGCTGCGGCTTCTGCTGGAAAGACCGCAAACCGATGGCTGAACATCTCGACCTGATCATGTTCGCGGCGCTGATGGCGGTGATCCTGTCGGGGTTCCCCGTCGCCTTCAGCATCGCCGGAACCGGGATCCTGTTCGCGGTTCTGGGCTGGGCGCTCGGCGCGATGGACCTGTCGCTGCTTGGGGCGATGTCGCAGCGCATCTACGGCCTGCTGACCAACAACGTCCTGATCGCGATCCCGCTCTTCGTGCTGATGGGCGCGATCCTGGAAAAGAGCCGGATCGCCGAGGCCATGCTGGACACGATGGGGCGGTCGTTCGGCCAGCTTCGAGGCGGGCTCGGCATTTCGGTGATCCTGGTGGGCATGCTGCTCGCCGCCTCCACCGGCATCGTCGGCGCGACCGTGGTGGCGATGGGGCTGATCGCGCTGCCGTCGATGCTGCGGGCGGGCTACGATCCACGGGTGGCCGCCGGCATCGTCTGTTCCGCCGGCACGCTGGGCCAGATCATCCCGCCCTCTACCCTGCTGATCATCCTCTCCGACGTGGTGTCGAATTCCTATCAGCAGGCGCAGTACGAGCTCGGCAAGTTCTCGATCGAAACGATCTCGGTCGGCCAGGTCTTTGCCTCGGCGCTCCTTCCGGGCCTGACCATGGTGGGGTTGTACTGCCTCTACGTTCTGCTGCGCGGGGCGCTCCGGCCCGGTGACATGCCGCCGTCGCCGGACACCGAGCCCCGTCCCGACCTGCGCGCGGTTTCGCGCGCCATCCTGCCCGCCATCCTGCTGATCCTGGCGGTGCTGGGGGCGATCCTCAGCGGCATCGCCTCACCGACCGAGGCCGCTTCGGTCGGCGGCATCGGCGCGGCGCTGCTGGCCGCCGAACGGCTGGGCGACCGCCGGAGGCTCTTGCTGACCGGCGTCGCGGCGCTCGGCCTGCTGGCGCTCGCCTCGGGCCTGTATCCGGTGCGGTTCCAGCGCAGCGACCTGACCGGGATCGAGGCGGGCATCGGCATCGCCTATCTGGTCCTCACCCTGATCGGGGGCGCGGCGATCCTGTCGGCCATCCGCGCGCTCGCCGCGCACAGGATCATCCAGCCCGCCCTCACCTCGACCCTGACGATGACCTCGATGATCTTCGCCACCATCCTGGCGGCGGGGGTCTTTTCGCTGGTCTTCATCGGCCTCGGCGGCGAAGACCGGGTGGCCGCCATCCTTGCCGAGCTGCCGGGCGGCGCCAACGGCGCGCTGATCTTCTGCATGCTGTTCATCTTCGTGCTGGGCTTCTTCCTGGATTTCGTCGAGATCTCGGTGATCGTCCTGCCGCTGGTGCTGCCCTCGCTGATCGTGATGGGCCACGATCCGATCTGGCTGTCGGTCCTGATCGCCATCAACCTGCAAACCTCGTTCCTGACGCCGCCCTTCGGGTTCTCGCTGTTCTACCTGCGCGGGGCCGCGCCGCCCGAGGTGACGACGGGCCATATCTACGCGGGAGTCGCGCCCTTCATCCTGTTGCAGGTGGCGGCGGTCGCGATCATCTGGTTCGTGCCCCAGATCGCCACGCTGCTGCCCGCGCTGCTGTTCTGAACGCCCCGCACGGCGCGGCGGAATGATTTGCAACCGGCGTTCGATCTGGCGTTAAACTACCCGCATGAAGACCCGTGGACCCGGCCAGAAAACCAGACCCGAAAACGAGGACGATTGGGAGGGCGGCCTGTACGATCCCGATCCCGTCGCCGAAGAAGACCTGTGGTTCCTGCCGGGCGGCCCAAACGACCCGGACGAGGACGACCTCGCGCCGCCCGGTCCCCGTGCCGACCGGCGGCTTTTGTTCGACCCCGCCGATTGGCGCGCGGCGCAGAACGATCTGTCGGCGGAGCTGGCCGATCTGGCGGTGGGTTTCGGCGCGCTGGACGAACGGCTGCGCGCCGGGCCCGAGGGCTGGGTGCAGCGGCTCGCGCTGCTGGAAGTGGCCGATCTCGGCTGGTGGACCGGCGACCGCATCCCGGCCGACCGGCTGGCCTTGTGGACCGGGCTGCGGCTGGGGGCGACCGGCGACGACGCGCAGGCGCTGGCGCGGGCGGGCTGGGCGGTTCGGCGGCTGACTGCGGGGCCGGCGCCCCGCGACGGCGGCTGGCCCGAGGGTCTGGCCGCGTTTCTGGGCCGGTCCGCACCGGATGGCGACACCGTTCCCGACGCGGTGCTGGACCTGGCGGAAGTGATGACGGCGGCGCAGGGCCTGCACCCGGCGACCCAGGCGGCGATGCTGTTTCGCGCCTGGCGGATGCTGGGGCAGGGGGCCGCGCAGGATGCCGAGGCGGCGGTGCTGGCGGCACGCCATGCCGCCGCGATGGGCCGGGGCGGGAGCCCGTTTCTGCCGCTGGCCCTGTCGGGTCCGGGGGCGCTGCGGGCGGGCGGCGATCCGGCGGACCGGCTGTCGGCCTGGTACCGGGGCGCGGCGCAGGCGGTTCTGGCCGCGCTGCTGCACCTGGACCGGATCGGCGCATGGCAGGCCCGAGCCACGGCGGCGACCCGCGACCTGTCGGGGCGCACCCCGCCGGCCCTGATCGCGGTCTTCACCGCCTGGCCGATGGTCACGGCACCGCTGGCCGAAGAGAAGACCGGCGCTTCCCGCGCCGCGGTCCAGCGCAATCTGGACAAGTTCACGGATCGCGGCCTGATCCGCGAGGTCACGGGGCAGGGGCGCTACCGGGTCTGGACGGCGACCGTCTGACCGCGCCGCGCCGCCCGATGCCCGGTCAAAGCGCCGCGTTCCCCGCCAGACCCCGCTCTTGCGCAAGCCGCGCCGCGACCGAGGCGACCGCAAGATCCTGCAGGCCGACGCCGGTGCCGTCGAACAGGGTGATCTGGTCCTCGCTGCCGCGTCCGGGATGATCGCCGTTGATCACCGCGCCGATGGGCGTGATGTCCTCGGGCCGGATCAGGCCCTGGGCGACGGCGTGCTGCGCCTCGCCGATGGAGACCGACTGCGCGATCTCGTCGGTGAAGACGCCGGCCCGCGCCAGCAGGGCCGGATCGACCTCCTGCTTGCCCTTGGTATCCGTGCCCATGCAGGCGACATGGGTGCCGGGTTTGATCCAGTCCGCCATCAGCAGCGGCTCGAAGGCCGAGGTGATGGTGATGATCACATCCGCCTGCGCGCCCAGTTCCTCGGGCGTCACCGCCGCAAAGGCAAGTCCCAGCTCCTCGGCGACCGCGGCCAGCCGCGGCAGCATCTCGGGATGCGGGTTCCAGGCCACGACCTTGTCGAAGGCCCGCTGCTCTGCCGCCGCGCGCAATTGGAACGCCGACTGGTGCCCGGCGCCGACCATGCCCAGCACCCTGGCGTCCGGCCGCGCCAGATGCGCGATCGAGACCGAGGAACTGGCCGCCGTGCGCAAGGCCGTCAGATAGTTGCCGCCGACCAGCGCCGACAGCCGCCCGGTGTCGGGATCGAACAGGAAGACGGTGGATTGATGGTTGGTCAGCCCCTTGTCCATGTTGCCCGGCCAATAGCCGCCGGACTTGACGCCCAGCACCTGACCGGCCCGGTCGAAGCCCGACTTGAAGCCGTAGAGCGCATCGGCATGGCCGATGGCCTCGCGCACCACCGGAAAGTTCCACGCTTCGCCGCGCGCCATCGCTCCGAACACCGCCTCGACCGCCTGGAACGCCTCGGCCCGGCCGACGACCTGTTCACAGACCGCCTCGCCGACGATCAGCACATTCGCTGTCTGCATCGACCCGTCCATCGTCAATAGGCCTTGCCGCGGGCCGAGACCGGCCAGATCGCCTCGACCTTTCCATCCCGCACGCCGACATACCAGTCGTGCACGTTGCAGGTCGGGTCGCAATGACCCGGCACCAGCCGCAGCTTGTCGTTGACCTTCAGCACCCCGTCCGGATCGTCGATCACCCCATGCTCGTCCGAGCATTTGACATAGGTCACGTCGTCACGGCCGAAGACCACCGGCAGGCCGCTGTCCACCGACTGCGCCTTGAGACCGGCGTCGCAGATCGCCTTGTCCGGCTTGGCGTGGCTCATGACCGAGGTCAGGATGAACAGCGCGTTCTCCCATTCGCCGCGGTCGATCCGGTTGCCGTTCTTGTCCAGAATGCGCCCGTAATCGGCATCCATGAAGGCGTAGGAACCGCATTGCAGCTCGTTGTAGACGCCCGAGTTGCTCTCGAAGTAATACGACCCGGTGCCGCCGCCCGACACCAGTTCCGGCTCCAGCCCCTCGGCCTTCAGCCCCTCGACCGCGTCGCGCACCATGGCGATGGCCACGTCCAGCTTGGCCTTGCGGTCCTCGTAGGAGTCCAGGTGCTGCATCGCGCCCTGATAGGCCTGGATGCCGCTGAACTTCAGGCCCGGTGCCGCATCGATGGCCTTGGCGATCGTCACCACATCCTCGGTGGTGGTCACGCCGCAGCGCCCCGCGCCGCAATCGATCTCGACGAAGCATTCCAGCTCGGTGCCATGTTTCTGCGCCGCCGCCGACAGATCCGCCACGTTGTCGATGTCATCGACGCAGACGATGGTGCGCGCGCCGGTCTTGGGGATCTGCGCCAGCCGGTCGATCTTGAGCGGGTCGCGCACCTGGTTCGACACCAGCACGTCCTTGATGCCGCCGCGGGCAAAGACCTCGGCCTCCGACACCTTCTGGCAGCAGACGCCGACCGCGCCGCCCAGCTCTTCCTGCAGCTTCGCCACATCGACCGACTTGTGCATCTTGCCATGCACCCGGTGCCGCATCCCGTGCGCCCTGGCATAGTCGCCCATCTTCTTGATGTTGCGCTCCAGCGCGTCCAGATCCAGCACCAGGCACGGGGTCTGGATTTCCGATTCATCCATGCCGATGGCCGCGGGAACGTCGAAACCCACTTCCAGATCTTCCAGTTTCACTTGTGCGTTCATCCTCTTGCCTCCTCAACCGGCATTCCAGGGCAGCTTGCCCAGATCCACATTACCACCCGTCACGATGACTCCGACCCGCTTGCCGCGATAGATCTCGGGATTGCGCAGGATCACCGCCAGGGGCACCGCGCTGCTGGGTTCCATCACGATCTTCATGCGCTGCCAGATCAGCCGCATCGCATCAACGATCTCCTGCTCCGACGCCGTCTGCACGTCGCGCACGAAGTGCGACACGAAATGCCAGGTGTTCTCCTTGAGCGGCACCTTCAGCCCGTCCGCCACCGTCACCGGCGCGTCGTCGGCGATGATGTGGCCGGCGCGGAACGACCGGGCCGCATCATCGGCCTGATCCGGCTCGGCGGCATAGATCTCCACGTCCGGCGCGAGATTGGACAGGGTCAGACAGGTGCCCGACACCATGCCTCCGCCGCCGATCGGCGCCACCACCGCCTCCAGCCCCTCGACCTGTTCCAGCAGTTCCAGCGAACAGGTGCCCTGACCGCAGATCACCCGCGGGTCGTTGTAGGGATGCACGAATTCCGACCCGGTTTCGGCCTGGACCCGGGCAAACACCTCTTCGCGGCTGGTGGTGGACGGCTCGCATTCGGTGATGAGCCCGCCATACCCCCGCACCGCGTCCTTCTTGGCCTGCGGCGCCGTGCGCGGCATCACCACGTGGCAGGGGATGCCCCGCCGCCCGGCCGCATAGCTGAGGCTGAGCGCATGGTTGCCCGAGGAATGCGTGGCCACCCCGTGCCGCGCTGCCTCGTCATTCAGGCCGAAGACCGCGTTCGACGCGCCCCGCACCTTGAAGGCGCCGGCCTTCTGGAAGTTCTCGCACTTGAAGAACAGCTTCGCCCCGGTCAGTTCGTCGAGATAGCTCGACGTCAGCACCGGCGTGCGATGGATATGGGGTTTGATCCGCTCATGCGCCTTGCGCACGTCGTCGATGGTCAGGCTTGCCGCCGCTGTCAATGCGTCCAACACGGTGTCCTCCTCATGCCGCCGATTTCACGGTCTTGCCGGATGGCCGGCGGAAATAGTCCTGCGCCGCGGCCACGCCGCTGCCCAGGGTGATGGGATAGTCCAGATCGGCCATCGCCATTTCGATGGTCGCCAGGCCGCTCAGCACCATGACATCCGTCAGGCTGCCCAGATGCCCGATGCGGAAGGCGCGGCCGTTCATCTCGCCCAGCCCGATGCCAAAGCTGACGCCGTAGGCGTTGAAGGCATGGTCGGTCAGCGCGTTGCTGTCGAACCCGTCGGGCACGTAGATCGCGCTGACGGTGTCGGAATAAAGATCCGGCGACTGCGCCACCAGCTTCAGCCCCCAGGCATCGACCGCGCGGCGCACGCCTTCGGCCAGCCGGAAATGTCGGGCATAGACGTTGTCCAGCCCCTCCTCGAACAGCATCTTGAGGCTTTCGCGCATCCCGTAGATCAGCTGCAGCGGCGGTGTATAGGGAAACCCGCCCGAGGCGTTCGCCTTCATCATGTCGCGAAAGTCGAAGAAGGTGCGCGGCAGTTGCGCGGATTCCACCGCCGCCAGCGCCTTGGGGCTGACCCCCAGGATCGCCATGCCGGTGGCCAGCATGAATCCCTTTTGCGAACCGGACACGACGATATCGACGCCCCAGTCGTCCATGCGGAACTCCATCGACGCCAGCGAACTGACCGCATCCACGAACAGCATCGCCGGGTGGCTGGCGGCATCCATCGCCGCCCGCACCGCCGCGATGTCGCTGCGCACGCCGGTGGCGGTTTCGTTGTGGGTCACCAGAACCGCCTTGATCCGGTGTTCCGTGTCGGCGCTCAGCGCCGCCTCGAACTTGTCCGCCGGCGCCCCGGCGCCCCATGGTGTCTCGATGATCTGCACATCCAGCCCGTGACGCTGGCACAGGTCGATCCAGCGATGCGAGAACATGCCGTAGCGCGCCACCAGCACCCGGTCGCCGGGGCTGAGCGTGTTGGTGACGGCGGCTTCCCACCCGCCGGTGCCGCTGGCCGGAAAGGTGATGACCGTCCCCTCGCGGGTCTTCATGACCTTCTTGGCGTCCTCCAGTACCGGCGCGAAGGTTTCGACGAAATCGGGCGCGCGGTGATCGCGGGTCTGGACCTGCATGGCCAGCCGCAGCCGGTCCGGGATGTTGGTCGGGCCGGGAATGAAGACGGGATTCTGATCGGACATGGAAATGGCCTCCGTTACTTGCCCGACAGAATGACCGCTTGAAACGCCGCGCGCAATTTTTCTGAAAAACGTTTCCGAAACCGGAATGAAAATGCTAAGCTGTTGCAATCCAAATGGTTTGCATTTTCCAGATCCCATTGCCAAAAGAATCCGGAAAATGTTTTTTGCCCCTCGGAACGGCAGGGCCGGACCGGATCGTGCACAGGAGGCATGGCTCATGACGACTCAGAAACGTCCGCGCGGCCGCCCGAAATCGCCGTTTTCCGAGACCGGCCCGGCGACGATGCAATCGCTGGACCGGGCGCTTGCGCTGCTGGTCGCGGTGGCCCGGTCGGGGCGCTCGACCCTGACCGACCTGTCGCTGCAGACTGATATTCCGGCGGCAACGACGCACCGGATTCTGGCGACGCTGCAAAAGAACGATTTCGTCGCCTTCAACGAGGAAACGCAGGAATGGATGGTCGGGATCGAAGCCTACCGCACCGGTTCCGCCTATCTGCGCCGCTCCAGCCTGACCGAGATCGGCCAGCCGGTGATGCGGGCGCTGATGGAACGGACGGGCGAAACCGCCAACCTCGCCGTGCCGGACGGGGCCGAGGTGGTGTTCATCGGGCAGGTCGAAACCCGCAACCCGATCCGCGCCTTCTTTCCGCCCGGCACCCGCACGCCGATGCATGCCTCGGGCACCGGCAAGGCGATCCTGGCCGTGCTGGCCCCGGATCGGGTCCGCGCCCTGATCGGGGGGCCGGACTTGACCGCCTTCACCGCCCACACACGCGCCACCGCCGACGCCCTGCTGGCGGATCTGGCCGAGACTCGTGCGCGCGGATGGTCGTTCGATGCCGAGGAACGCTATGACGGCATGTCCTGCATCGGCAGCGCCATCTTCAACGAGAACGGCCAGCCCTGCGCCGGTATCTCGATCTCGGGCCCCAGCAGCCGGTTCGGCGCCGACACCATCGCCGGCTTCGGCGCGGCGGTGCGCGCGGCAGCCGAAGAGATCACGCGGAAACTGGGCGGGGCCGTGCCGCCGCGGGACTGACGCCGCGCCGGCGATCCGGTCAGACCGGATAGCCCAGCTTGGAGATCAGGCGCCAGATATCCTGGTTTGCGGCGGTGAGCTTGGCCACCGCCTCTTCGATCTGCGACATCGCGGCCTCGTCCACGATATCCGCCCGCCCCAGCTTGATGTCGGTCTTGCGGTCGGCGATCCGCATCAGGATGGTCCGCGGATTGCCGCTGTCGGGATCGAAGGAATAGATGCAGTGGTTGTACTTGTTGCGGATCGCCGAAAGCTTCATCAGGCGCTGGGTCTGCTCCAGAATGGCGTCCCGCACGGTTTCGTCCGCCCCTTCCATCTTGGCCAGCCGCTCGACCAGATCGATCCGCGCCCGCGTCGTGTTGAGCGTGAGAAACACGATGACCGCAATGTCCTTGTCGGTCTTGCAGAGCCCCGCGATCAGGTGAATCAGCAGGCTTTCGGTGTTGGTCCAGATATAGTTGAGCCGCCCGATCAGCAGGATCAGGCGGTCGAAGCGGGTCTGGGCGTCGTCACTCACCGGCGTGCAGCCGCGCCTCGGCCGGGGCGGCCTCGAAAAAGAAATTGGCGGCCGCGGTCCGGTTGCTCACTCCGATCTTCTTGACCACGTGATGCATGTGCAGCTTGACGGTGTGTTCGGTGATCCCCAGCCGCGCGGCGACGGCCTTGTTGCTTTCGCCGTGCGAAACCAGGCGCAGCACCTCCTTTTCCCGGCGTGTCAGCTGCTCGTAGAGCGTGCGGCCCGGCGCGGCCGACCGGTTCGCCAGCAGCACCGGCTCCGACTCGACCTTGGGGCGCTCGGTTCCCGGAGGCGCCAGAACATCGGCCAGGAAGGACGGCAGAAACAGCTCGTAGTGCAACAGCAGCCGCAGCACCGACCGCCACACGTCCGGCGTCACGTTCATCGGCAGAAACCCGATGTCGCCGCGATGGCACCTGTCCCAGCCCCGAAACAGCGCCTGCGCCGCCTGTTCCTTGCGATAGGCGAATACCAGACACCCCGACCCGGCAGCTTCCAGGAATCGCTCGGGCTGTTCCAGCAGGTCCGCGGACAGCATCTGGTCCACCACCAGCATCCGCAGCGCCGGCAACCGCCCGCCCGCCTCGTCCACCGCTTGGTCCAGCGAGTCGCAGCGATAGGCCGCGACCCCGAATTCCGCGTGCACGCTGCTCAACGTCTGGTCGGAAAAGAACAATTCCTTTCCCAGGAACAGGACGGACAGCTCGTTTTTCGGATTTGCACCACGCTCGCGCGAATTTCGAGATTCGGCAACACTCGAATGACTCATATTTACCCCCACATCAAACTCGTACAGAGAATGCTATTCAAACGATATCAAATGAAATGCCGGCGAAACGCCGACCTTAATACTTTGAGCCTTACTTTACGTCATTAGTGTAACGCGAACCGCCTTTTGCATCAACAGACAGTTGAAAGGCACGGTTCCGAATAGAACTTTGGTTCTATGCTTCCGGGCAAACCCCCGACATTCCAGCGAAAATGCCGGTAACCCAAGCGATTGGCATAGTCCAAGTATTAATCTTCCGAAAAAAATTACCCTAACCTGTTAATCAAATCGCGAAAATCATCAGGAAATTCAGGGAATTCGCGCAACCAAATCATTTGTTTGGCTGGTCAGCTTTTTTTGTTCTTGCAACTATCGGTAGGCCCTTCCGAGTGGCACTAACGTCGATTTTGACTTTCAACGCGAATGAATTGTTCCGAGATATCAAAAACATAAGTCTCCGGATTTCAAAAGGAGGTGGTGCGAAAAAGACAAGACAGATGGCGATGCTGACTCGGGATTTCACCTGAATCGGCCAATTTTCATGACTTAACCGCGCTTGTAACTGCCTTTGAGATGAATGGCAGTCCGGCGCTCATAGATGGATGGAAATCTGATATGAAACGGAATGCAGGAAACACCAACAACACCAACGTCACGACGGTTGACGAAGTGCATGTCGAAGATCTGGACGCGAATTTCGACATCGATGTCGAAGACGCCAAGATCAAGGCGGACGTGAACGCGCAGCAGCAGCAGCAGGACACCTCGGTCGATACGTCCGACGCTCAGGACCAGGAACAGGCCCAGAAGCAGAAGACGGATGTCGACAACGACGTGGACAACCGTGACAGCCAGGACCAGGATCAGGGCCAGGACCAGGATCAGGGCCAGGACCAGGGTCAAAACCAGCAGCAGCAGAACACCAACGGCGGTGACGACAGCAACGACAACTCCAACCACAACGCCATCAACATCGACTTCGGCGAAGGCGAGTGGATTCCGCGCGACGACGACCAGGTGGACATCGACGGCGGCAGCGGCGACATCGGTGACGTGATCACCGCCGGCGGCGATCTGAACTACGATCCGGGCGATGACATCAACCTCAAGATCGACCTCAGCGGCGAGGGCAACGACCTGTCGTCCATCAACAACCAGGTCGCCAACCTGTATGACGACGACATGCTTGAATCCGCCTCTGTCCAAAACATCGGCGAGTTCAACCAGTCCGGCAACGCAACCGGCGGCACCGCGCATTCCGATGAAGGCATCGATGCCGACGCGGATGGCGGCGATTCCGGTGACGGCGGCACCAGCTATGGCGGCGAGGCCGATGGCGGCAAGACCTATGGCGGCGATGCCCGCGCCAAGGGCGGCGACACCGGCGACGCGGATGCGGATGCCAGTGGCGGCGAAGGCGGCGCAGGTGGTGGCGCACTGAATGCCAGCATCGGTGTGGGCCTGTCCGGCGCGCATGCCGACGGCGACAGCACCGGCGGTGACGGCGGCGACGCCGACAGCAGCGCCGACAGCGACAACACCAACAAGGTCAAGCAGGATCCTGACGGAACCGGCGGCGACGGCGGCAGCGCCGACTCGCACGGCCTGGCGGTCGGTCTGGGCTCGTCCCGTTCCAAGGCCGAAGGTGATGCGGACGGTGGTGACACCGACGCCAATTCCGATGTCGACAGCAGCGGCTATGCCGACAACGACACCGACTCCTCGGGTGCCAATGGCGGTGATGCCGGCGCGATCGGCGTTGGCCTGGCCAAGAACGAGAGCGACAGCGACACCGAAGCCAACGACGCGCAGGGCGGCGACAATACCGCAATGGGCGGCGCCATGGGTGAATCGGGCGCGGCGGCTGACGGTGACGGCGGCGACGGCGGCAGCGGCGGTTTCTCGGAACTGGTCGAAGCGGCAATCGCGGCGCTTTATCAGGAAGTGTCCGGTGACGACGGCCGCAACCGCAATGACGGCGACCAGGATGCCGATACCGGCGACGGCGACTCGACCGGCGGCGACGCCGACGGCGGCGACGGCACCGGCGGAATGGCCGACAGCGACAACCACGCGCAAGGCGTTGGCGATCAGTCCACCGGCGACGGTCCGGACATCGATCAGGACACCGGCGATGTGGACGGCGTAGCCAAGAGCAAGCAGGACACCGACGCCGATGGCGGCGACGGCGGAACCAACACCGCCAACGGCGCGGCGGACGGATCGTCCAGCGGCAACTCGGCGGCGGACGGCACCGGCGGGGCCGGCGGCTCGAACACGTCTGACTCGGCTTCGGCCGCGGATGGCGCGGGTTCGGCCGATGCAGCCAACACTGCCGGATACGGCGGCGCGGCGGACGTGTTCGCCCAGGCCGACACGGATGGCAGCGCGGACAGCCTCGCCGAAGCGATTGCCGGCTATGGCGGCGATGCGGACTCCGACAACGACGCCAATTCGGCAGGGTCGGGCGATGCGCATGGCGCGGCCAGCGGCGGCGGCGGCGGCGGCTCGATGGGCGGCACCGCATACGGCGGCACCACCGGCTATTCGATGGCCGATGCCGACAGCGGCGACACCTATGGCGGCGCCACCACCGGCGGCAGCGCGGCTGGCGCGTATTCCGGTGACGGCGGCGCTGGCGGCAATGCCGGGAACTGGGGCTCCAACAACGGTGGCGACGGCATCGTGACCGGCGAGTCCTATGCGTCGGCAGCGGCAGTCGTCGATACGTCGGCCTTCAACCAGCAGATCGTCATGGGTGCGAACGTGCTGGGCAACTCGGTCGACACGACCATGGTCGGCGGCGCGATGTCGTCGTCCTACGCCAGCGACGACACCGACGTCTGAAACGTCACGTGAAACCGATCGGGGCCGCGATGCGGCCCCGGTCTTCGGAAAGCCATTCGGCCTTTCCTTCCAGAACGAGCGATAGGGAAAAACAACATGGCGCTCGACGGTATTACAGAAGTTATTTCACATTTTGCCGGTCTATTTGACCTGACCATCGAAAAGGCCCGCCTTCGGGACCAGTACGAAGAATTCACCGCGCTTCGCCGCAAGGCGGAGCTCGACGAGCTTCCGGACGCCACGAGGATCACGGTCAAGGCCGAACTCGAACTCGACCCCGGACAGTACCAGGTGGCCACCCTCCGCATCGAGGTGCCCGAGCCGGAAAACGCCGAGGCGCTGCCCGAGTTCTTCGCGCCGCTGCCCGCGACCGTCACCAGCGCGATCATCGACCTCGCGCCGCCGGTGCAGGATGGCCCGTATGCCGGGTCTCCCGATGATGCCGGGCGCCCGAAAATCCCCGAGCCCGACGAGGCCGAAGTGGAATTCACCTTCCCCGGCTCGGCCTTCACCTTCACGGTGCAGGTTCTGTCGCTGTTCGACAACGACACGCTGGGCGAGGGACCGTTCCGCGATGTCGCGGCCAAGCTGGCCGAGGCCGAAACCGCGATGGACCTGGCGATGGCGCTGCACGCCCTGCCGGCGCTCGCTTTCGGAGCGGCAGAGTTTCTGACCATCGAAACCGTCAAGGCGTTTGCCGAGGCGATGCTCGACCCCAACATCGTCACGGTGGCCGGGGCCGAGGTGCACACCTTCACCGACGAGGACGGAATCCACATCATCGTCAACGGCGAGGCCGCCGACGAACTGCCGACCTGGAGCGAGCTTCTGCCCGCGTTCCACAAGGCCGACGGCGAGGCCGAGATCGAACTCGCCAAATACCTGCCGGACGAATACGAACCCAATGACGACTACGACGCGGGCGACGGCCACAAGGTGGTGACTGGCGGCAACCTCGCCATCAACGAGGCGAACGTGGATGTCGCCTGGCTCGACGCGCCCTATATCGCGGTCGGCGGCTCGGTGATCAACCTTGCCTATCTCAGCCAGGTTGCGCTGGTGTACGACTTCGACGAGACCGACTTCGGCGACGCGGGGTCGGGCACCGCGGTGTTCCAGACCGCCCAGATCGAATTGCAGCCCAACGCGGCGCCCTGGCTTGCCGGGGTCGCGGGCAACACGGGCCAGCCGGTTTCCGTGACCATCGATCACATCACCGGCGATCTGACGATCGCGAACTTCATCCACCAGAACATCATCGCGGCGGATATCGACAACATCCGCACCGAAATCACCGCGTCCTCCACCCACTACCTGCTGGGCGGCAACGAGCTGACCAATGCCAACGAGATCCTTCAGCTCGGCCAGTATTACGATCTGATCCTCATCGGCGAGAACGCGATTTCGGTGGACGTGATCGAACAGACGCAGGTTCTGCTCGACAATGACATCCTGTCGTTGGGCGCGGGCGCATCGCTGGGCCATGCCAAGACCGGCGACGCGGATCACTCCGACGAAAACCTGGTGATGAACACGGCCAGGCTGACCACCATCGGCGAGGACGTGCACGACAGCTTGTCGTCCTCGCTCTCCGACGTGCTCAACATCGAGGACATGACACACGAGGCGATGGAACAGGCGCTGCTGAGCGATCCGCATTTCGCCGGCATGGAACAGCTGCGCGTGCTCAAGATCGACGGAAGCCTGAAGCAGGTGAACGTGATCAAGCAGAAGAACGCGCTGGCCGATCAGGACGACGTGTATCTCAGCGGTGCGGGGGCGCTCAACGCGGTCGCCGGCAGCAACGCAATGCTGAACGCCGCCAACATCACCAAGCACGGTGTCGATTCCCTGATCATGTCCAACAACGAGGCGTATTCGGATCTGCTCCTGCATCAGGCCAGCCTGGTCGAATCGCCGGATACGCCCGACGCCGGGGAAATCACCGATCTGGTGAACGAGGCAGTGGCCTTCCTGATGGAGGACGGCTTCGCGGAAGATGCCCTCCAGAACGGGGGATCCGGGGCCGGAAGCCCGAACTCGGACAACCCGGCCCTGACCGCCGACGGAATGCACAGCATGCTCGCCTGAAGTTCTTTGATTTGAGTTCACCTGGTTTTGGAAAGTTGAAATATGTCGAACGGTACTTCGACGCGGTTCCTTCGCACCCCACCCGACACGGGCGGCGTGCGTCAGATCGCGGAATGTCTGGGTAACGGTGTCAGCGGCAAGAGCCTGAGCTCATCCCTTCAGAAACCGGCCGAACCGGCCAACGCCCCGCGCGCGGTGCCCCTGCGGTTGTCGCCCGAATTGCGGCTGGATACGGCCCCTGCGCCCGAGACCCCACCGGCCCGCGAGGCGCCCCAGGCCGAAGCCAAGGCGGAAGACACCGTGAAGGACAAACCCGAACCCAGCGGATTCACCAACGTACCGCCCGGGCGGAACGCCCCGGCCCGGGCGGGCAAGGACCATCTGGGCACCACGATCGATGCCAAGGCCAATCAGCCGTTGCCGGCGCGCGGCGGACAGGGCGGCGGGGGCGGCGGTCCCATCGATCCGTTCCACAAGCGCACCCCGCCCGAGGATTTCCAGAAGATCCTGCGCACCGCGCTGGCCGCGATCCGCCGGAATCTGGGCTTCGTGCTGATCCTGACCTGCGCGACCAATCTGCTGATCCTCGCCATCCCGATCTACCTCTTCCAGATCAGCGACCGGGTGCTCACCAGCCGGTCGCTCGACACGCTGATCATGCTGACCGTGATCGTGGCGGGCGCGGTGATCTTCCAGGCCGCCTTCGACGCCATCCGCCGGTTCATGCTGATGCGGACATCGGTCGAAGTTGCGGCCCGCATGGGCGCGCCGATCCTCAGCGCGGCGGCCCATGCCTCGCTGCACGGGACCGGGCGCGAATACCAGACGCTGGGCGATCTGCAGCAGGTGCGCGGCTTTCTGGTCTCCGGCACGCTCATCGCCTTTCTCGATGTTCCCTTCGCCCCGCTCTTCATCCTGATGATCTTCCTGGTCCATCCCGATCTGGGAATGATCGTGGTGGTCACTGCGCTGATCCTCATGACCATCGCCTTCATCAACCAGAAGACCACCGCCAAGCCCTTTGCCGAGGCCAACAAGGCGCAGTCCTTGGCCAATCAGCATCTCGACTCGATGTCCCGCAACAGCCAGATCATCAACGCCCTGGCGATGATCCCCGAGGCGGTGCGCATCTGGGGTCGCGACACGGCGGCCTCGATGACGTGGCAGGTGCGCGCGCAGGACCGGAACGTGATCTTCGCGGCGATCTCGCGCGCGGTGCGGCTGCTGACCCAGATCGGCATCCTGGGCTGGGGCGCGTTCCTGGCGCTGAACGGCGAGATCACCGGCGGCATGGTCATCGCCGCCTCGATCATCGCGGGCCGCGCCTTTGCCCCCATCGAAGGCTCCATCGAGGGTTGGAACAGCTTCCTGCTGACGCGCGGCGCGTTCGAGCGCATCCGCGCGCTGTTGGCCAGCTCGGCCCTGCAATACGAGAAACTGCGCCTGCCGCGCCCCGAAGGCCGGCTGGATGTCGAGCGGCTGCTCTACGTGCCGGGCGGCACCAAGCGGGTGGTGCTGAACGGTATCACCTTCTCGCTGAGTCCCGGCGAAACCCTGGCGATCATCGGCAACTCCGGCGCCGGCAAGACCACGCTCGGCAAGACGCTGGTCGGGTCGGTCCTGCCGACCTCGGGAAGCGTGCGCCTGGACCTGATGGACATCCGCAACTGGGATCCGCGCCAGTTCGGCGAAAGCATCGGGTATCTGCCGCAGGACGTGCAGCTGTTTCCCGGCACGATCAAGGACAATATCGGCCGGATGCGCGCGGATGCGACCGACGAACAGATCCACGACGCCGCGGTTCTGGCCGATGTGCACAACATGATCGCCACGTTGCCGCAAGGCTATGAAACCGTCGTGGCGGCGGACGGCTCGCCCCTTTCGGGCGGTCAGAAGCAGCGGATCGCCCTGGCCCGCGCCTTCTTCGGCAATCCCCGCATGGTGGTGCTGGACGAACCCAACTCGAACCTCGACGTGGCCGGGGACAAGGCGCTGGCCAATGCCATCGAACACGCGCGGCGCAACAAGATCACGGTGATCGTGATCACGCAGAAGCCGACGCTGCTGGGCGTGGTGGACAAGATCATGCTCCTGACCGACGGGCGCGTGGCCCTGTTCGGCCAGCGGGATCAGGTTCTGGCCCAGCTCAAGGGCGGAGGCGCGGGCGCGCGCCCGGTTGAAATCCAGGGCGATCAGGGGGGTTGATCCAGATGTCGGACATGACTCATTCGGCGGATGTCACCTATTGGTACGATCAGGTTCCGCGGTCGATCACGCACCTGGTGGTGATCGGAATGACCCTGCTGGTGGTCTGTTTCGGCGGCTTCGGCCTGTGGGCGTTCCGCGCCCCGCTCGCCGCGGCCGTCATCGCGCAGGGCAGTTTCGTGGCCACCGGGCGCAACAAGATCGTGCAGCACCTCGAAGGCGGCATCATCGAAGAGATCCGGGTGTCCGAGGGGCAGGCGGTCGAGGCCGGCGACATCCTGATGACTCTCGACCAGACCTCGGCGGAATCGACCGAGCGCGAACTCTTCATCCGCAAGTACCGGCTTCAGGCCACCGCCGAACGGCTCGCGGCCGAGAACCGCGAACAGAAGACGCTGGTGTTCTCGCAGGAACTGCAGGACGCCGCGGCCCAGGACAGCGAGGTTGCCACGATCCTGGACGGCCAGAAGCTGACCTTCGACGTGTCCCGCAAGACGCTGCTGAACGACATCGCGCTGCTGGAACGCAACATCGAGGCGCTCAAGGTGCGCGAAAGCGGCTACCAGGCGCAGCTCGCGTCGATGGTGCAGCGGTCCGACATTCTGCGGGAAGAATTCGAGACCAAGAACGCGCTGTTCAAAAAGGGGCTGGTGCGCAAGGGCGAACTGAATGCCATTCGCCGCATTCAGGCCGAGGCGGAAGGTCAATTGGCGCGGCTGCGCGCCGAAGCCTCGGAAATCAGCCAGATGCTGCTGAAATACGAGGAACAGATCCAGAGAACCCGATCCGCCTACCGCCAGACCGCTCTGGACGAGCTTGGCGCGATCGAGGCCGATCTCGAAAGCGTCCGCGAAAAGTCGCGGCAGGCCCGCAGCGTCCTGGCCCGCGCGGTGGTGCGCGCGCCGGTCTCGGGCACGGTGGTGCGCCTGCACTACCACACCTCGGGCGGCGTGATCGAGACCGGCGAGCCGATCGCGGAAATCCTTCCCGCCGACGCGCCGCTGATCATCGAGGCGCAGATTCCGCGCACCGAGATCGACAGCGTCGTGACCGGCCAGAACGCCACGGTCCGGCTCATCGCACTGAACCAGCGCACGACGCCGGTTCTGGAGGGCGAAGTGTTCTATGTCTCGGCCGACGCCCTGATGGACGACAAGAACGGCACCCCGCAAGAGGTCTATCTGGCGCGGATCTCTCTTTCGACCGAGGAAATGAACCGCGTGCGCGGGTTCGTCCCGACACCGGGCATGCCGGCGGAAATCATGATCCAGACCGAGGAACGCACCTTCGCGTCCTACATCGTCAAACCGATCACCGACAGCATGTCGCGCGCCTTCCGGGAAAACTGATCCGGCCGCGCCGGGCGCGATCACCCGCCGCCGGGTCCGGCGTCGCGGGGTTCGGGGCGCGGCGACATATCCCGTTCCAGGATTTCCGCGAATCGTTCGATCATCCGCCGGATGTAGTCCTCGGACTCCACGAACTGCCGGTGGATGATCAGGCCGCGGAAAAAGCTGCGCGCGATCGCCCACAGCAGCGCGGCGTCGTCCGGTTCCGGGCTTCGGCCCTGGAACTCGCGGTTCATCTGCTCGCCCACCTGCCGGTCCCAGCTCTTCAGCCGGTCCGCCAGCAGGGTGCGCAGCGCGGCGTCGGTGCGGCAGGCGACCAGGATCTCGACAAAGGCGCGCCCCTCGCGGCTGGCCACCATGATCTGCCAGCCGGACATCACCCGGTCATGCACCGGCCGTCCGGTATCCCCTGTGCTGCGGCGGCGCGGCCGCAGCAGACGGTTCAGCAGGGTCATCGCGGTTTCCGCCACCAGCGTCTGCTTGGTCGGGAAATGATGCGTGATCGCGCCGCGCGACAGACCGGACATGGCCTGCACCTTGGCAAAGGTGGTTTCGGAATAGCCGTACCGGTCCAGACAGGCGATCGCCGCCGCAAAGACCTGCTTGCGGGTTTCGGCAGACCGCTTGTCCTGCAGCGAAGGTTTTTTGCCCATGAGTCCAACCCGTTCCGGCGCTGTCGGGACGGCGGCCCGACGCTTTCGCCAATATCACTTGACGCCGCGCGCTTCAAATCCTTAGAAACAGAACAGACGGTCTGTAACCCGCAGGCCGCACCGGACGGGGAGCCTCACATGGACACGGCGATCATCTGCTGCGCGCTGAACGGCGTCCTGACCGATCCGAAACAGCACAACGTGCCGGTGACACCCCGCGAAATGGCCGACGAGGCGCGGCGCGCCTATGACGCCGGCGCCTCGGTCGTGCACATCCACCTGCGTCAGCAGGGCGAGGGCAGGGGCCACCTGCCAAGCTGGGACATCGCCCTGTCGCACGAGGTTCAGGCCGCCATCCGCGACGCCTGCCCGGGGATCGTCATCAATCACACCTCGGGCGTGGTCGGACCCGATTATCAGGCGGCGCTGGACGTGATCCGCGCGACCCGGCCGGAAATGGCGGCCTGCAATGCCGGATCGCTGAACTATCTGAAGCTCCGCAAGGACGGCTCCTGGGCCTGGCCGCCGATGCTGTTCGACAACCCGGTGTCCAAGATCCAGGACTATCTGGACGCCATTGCCGAGGCCGGCGCGATTCCGGAATTCGAATGTTTCGACACCGGCATCGTGCGCAGCGTGGGCATGTACCGCGCGGCGGGGATGTTCCGGGGCACCGCGCAGGTGAATTTCGTCATGGGCGTCGCCTCGGGCCAGCCCGCACGCGCCGACCTGCTGCCGATCCTGCGCGATCTCGCGCCGCCGGAGTCGCGCTGGCAGGTCACGGCGATCGGCCGGGCCGAGATCTGGCCGCTGCATCGCGCCACCGCCGAATTGGGCGGCCATCTGCGCACGGGGCTCGAGGACACGTTCTATCTGCCCGACGGCGACAAGGCGACCTCGAACGGCCAGCTGATCGAGGCCATGGCCAGCCTCGTGCGCGACACCGGGCGCGCGGTGGCGACGCCGCAGGAGGCCCGCGCCCTGCTGGGTGTCTGACCGCCGTCGCGCGGAACATTGTCATGCGCCCCGTTTGCGGCGATAACTCGGACATGCAGACTTCTGACGCCAAGCCGGTGCTCCGCGATACCTCCCGTGCCCTTCCCATCGCCCTTCTGCGCGCGCGCGAACGGATCATGCTGCCCATCCGCGAGATGCTGCTGCAATCCGGCCTGACCGAGCAGAAATGGCGCATCCTGCGCACCCTGGACGAACTGGGCGAGGTCGAGCAATCGACCATCGCGCGCGAAGCCTGCCTGCTGCTGCCCAGCCTCACGCGCATCCTGCGCGCGATGGAAGAGGCCGGGCACATCCAGCGCCGGCCCGCGCCCGCCGACAAACGCTGCACGCTGGTGTCGATCTCCGAGGCCGGGCGGCAGGTGCTGCTGGACAACATGGCAGCCTCGACCGCCATCCATCAGGCGGTCGAGGCGGAATACGGCGCGGACAAGCTCGAACTGCTGCTCGATCTCCTGAACGATCTCGAAAACCTGCGGATCTGAGCGCCGGACCTCGTGTCGCCAGCCACGGCCCGGCCCGCGCGTCACGCGGACCGGTCCCGCATCGGCATGCCGCCGCCTATTCCCGGAACGCCTTCACGAAATAGTCGGTCAGCGGTTTGGTCAGATAGGACAGCGGCGTGCGCTCGTCGGTCTTGATCAGGGTCTCCACCGGCATCCCCGGAACCAGGGCCTGCCCTTCCAGACGCGCAAGCTGGCCCTCGTCCATGTAAAGCTCGGCCCGGTAGAAGCTGAAACCTGTCTTTTCATCCGTGAACACGTCCGCCGAAACCGTCACCACGCTGCCTTCCAGCTCTGGCGTCTGGCGCTGGTTGAACGCCGGAAAGCGCAGGGTGGCGGGCTGGCCGACGAAAAGCTGGTCCACGTGGATGGCATCCACCCGCGCCGTCACCTTCAGCGGGGTGTCCTGCGGCACCACGTACATCATCGGTTCGGCCGGCTGCACCACCGACTGCAGGGCAAAGATCGTGCTGCCATAGACCACGCCCGAGACCGGCGCGCGAATGTCCATCCGCGACAGCTGTTCGGTCAGCGACAGGCGGCGCTCGACCAGTTCGATCTCGCGGAACTGCAGATCGCGCAGCGTGGTGATCGCCTCTTCGCGCCGGGTTGCGGTCAGCCGCAGGATCTCGATCTCGGTCGAGGCGATCTCGCCCTTCAGCCGCGCGATGTTGGCCTCGAGCTGGCCGATCTGGCCGTTCAGACTGGCCTCTTCCCGGCGCAGGGCCGACACCCGGCTGGTCTGGGTCAGCCCGCGCGTCAGAAGGCTCTGCTGATCGTTCAACTCGTCCACGATCAGCTCGACCTGCTTGCGCAGCGCGACCAGCTGCGCCTCGGTGCCCTTGATCTCGCTTTCGATCTGGATCTTCTGTTCGCGCAGCTGCTCGCTCTGTTTCGCCAGCGTCTCCTTGCGGGCGATGAACAGCCGGCGCTGCCCGTCGATCAGGTCGGGCGGCGCCTTCTCCTTCTGCACCAGCGCGTCGAATTTCGCATCCAGTTCCCCGATGTCCGCGCCGTCCCGCTCGGCTTCCAGCCGCGCCTTGCGCGCCAGCAGTTCGAACAGCTGGCCCTGAACGACCGAAAGCTCGGATTTCAGAAACGTGTCATCGAACCGGATCAGCAGATCGCCGGCTTCGACCTTGTCGCCGTCGCGCACATAGATTTCGCCGACGACGCCGCCGTCCGGGTGCTGCACCACCTGCCGGTTGGTCTGCACCTCGACCGTGCCCGGCGAGACGATGGCGCCCGCCAGTTCCGTCTGCGTGCTCCACACGCCAAGACCGCCGACCAGAATGAACAGGGCCGCGAATCCCACCGTGGCGGGAAAGCGGATCCGCCAGACGTCCTTTTTCGGGGGTTGAGAATTCAGGTCCATCACTCACCCGCCTTTCCGAATTGCCGCTTGATGACGCCGGCATTCTGCACCATCGCGCTCAGCACCTCGTCCCGCGACCCGATCTTGACGATCTGGCCCCGTTCGACCACGGCCAGACGGTCGCATTCCGAAATCGCCTGCGGCCGGTGGGTCATGATCAGCACCGCCTTGCCTGCGGCCTTGAACTCGCGCACCGCGGCGTTGAGCGCCTCGGTCCCCTCCGCGTCCAGCGCCGAGTTCGGCTCGTCCAAAATCAGCATCACCGGATCGCCATACAGCGCCCGCGCCATCGCGATCCGCTGTTTCTGCCCGCCCGAAAGCTGGCTGTCATTGCCTTCCAGAAAGGTGTCGTACCCGTCCTGCAGGGTCAGGATCAGATCGTGCGCCTTGGCCTTCTTGGCCGCCTCGATCACCGCCTCGGGATCGGGGTTGAGCGACAGCCGCGCGATGTTCTCGGCCACGGTGCCGTTGAACAGCGTCACCTGCTGCGGCAGGTATCCGATATGCTTGCCCAGATCGATGGGATCGTACTGGTCCAGCGTCGCGCCGCCCAGGCGGATCTCGCCGGTTGCCGGCGGCCACAATCCCAGCAGCGCCTTGGCCAGGGTCGTCTTGCCCGATCCGCTCTTGCCGATGATGCCGATCGCCTCGCCGGGGTCCACCTTCATGCTCACGTTGCGCAGCGTCGCCACCTTGGCGCCCGGCGGCACCACCGTGAGCGACTGGACCGACAGCAGCGCCTTGGGCACCGGCAGCTTGGTCCGCTGGGTCTCGGGCGGGGTGAGGTCGAGGAACCGGCTCAGCGAGAACCAGGCCGTGCGCGCCCGCTCGACCAGCGACCATTGCCCGATCGCCTGCTCGATCGGGGCCAGCGCCCGGCCCAGCAGGATCGACGCGGCGATCATGGCGCCGGCGGTCAACTCGTTCTGCAGCACCAGATAGGCGCCAAGCGCCAGCATCGCCGATTGCAGGAACAGCCGCAGCGACTTGGTGAAGGATGAAAAGCTGCCGGTCCAGTCGCTGGCGGCGACGGTCTGGGCCAGCGCGTTGGCGCGCTGCCGCATCCAGCGCGCGGTCACGTCCTTCTGCATCCCCTGCGACCGGACCACTTCCGAGGCCTGCCGCGCGCTTTCGGAAAACGCGTTGGCCTGGGCCGAGGCGCTCTGGGCCTCGGCCACGCGCCGCTTGGTCAGGATCTGGTTGAGCAGGGCGATCACCACCAGAAGCCCGCCGCCGACCACGGCCAGCCAGCCCAGCATCGGGTGGAAGATGAAGATGGCGGCCACGAAGACCGGCGTCCAGGGAATGTCCATCACCGCCAGCAGGACCGGCGAGGTGCACAGGGTCTGGATCGTCTCAAGGTCGCGCAGCGCGGTGGCCGGGGCCGAGCGGATCTGCGGGTGGATGGATTGCCGCAGCGTCGCCTCGAACACCCGTTCGTCCAGTTCCGACTGCATCTTGGCGCCGAACCGGGCGACGATCCGGCCGCGGGCGTAATCCAGCAGCGCCATCAGGCCGAACAGCATCGCCACCAGCAGGAACAGCGCCGCCAGCGTTTCCTCGGACCGCGAACTCAGCACCCGGTCATAGACCTGCAGCATGAACAGAGGGCCGGTCAGCATCAGCAGGTTCACGAAGATGCTGAACAGAAAGGCCAGGCCGAGATAGCGAAGCCCCCGGTTGCGCGCCTTCGGAAGCTCACGGCGCGGTTGGGGCATCTGGGTTGGACGTTTCATCGATCAAAGCCCGACTTTCAAAGGGAACACCCACCGCATACGTGCGGCTGGCCGTCCCGGATTGCATTTCATTCTGACATTAACTGTTTTATCAGCCGCTTAACAGCATCGGATCACATGTGACAGGCCGGGTTGCGGCATTTGGTTGTTTTGCGCAACGGCGATTCAGCCTGTGCCTGTCCCCCGGAAACGGGGCACGGGCAGAGCCGCTAAATACAGTCGAAATCTTGGGGTTCAACTCCTCTGGCCGGAAAGTGATGCCGGAACCGTCGGAATCGCGGATTCCCGCCGGTGCCATTGCGGCAACCGGCACAAAATCGCGGGCGGCAGGCCAGATCGGGCCGGTCAGCCGACGATCATCTGCTTCATCCGCAGCGCCTCGTATTCCAGTTCCTTCAGCCGGAACTGCACCACATCCCCGATGGTGATGATCCCGCACAACAGGCCGTCCTTCAGAACCGGCATGTGCCGGAACCGGCCCTCGGTCATGTGTTTCAGAACATCCATCAGGTAGTCGTCGGGCGTGCAGCACTGCACGTTCGCCGTCATCAGATCCGACACCGATTGCGGCAGGGTCTGGCCCGGCGTTTCCGCCATCCGGCGCACGATGTCGCGTTCCGACAGGATGCCCTGCAGCGCGCCGTTCTGGTCCGTCACCACCACCGCGCCGATTCGCTTTTCCTTCAGCAGCTTGACCACATCGTGAATCGTGTCCCCCGGACGTACCGAAAACACCGCGTCGCCCTTGCCTTCCAGCAGCTTCGCGACGGTCGATTGGCTGTGCGACAGATTCGACTCGGCGGTCTGGCTATAGGTGGTCTTCTCCTCCTTGTCGCCGCGCGTGGGGGCTTGGTAAGAGGTTGGGGCCATGGGCAGGTTTCCTCCTGTGCCGGTGATTGCGTCTCGGTCCCACCTTACCGCAGGGGCCGGGCCTGTATAGTGCGCAAATGCGTCACGGGCGCGTTTGACGCTGCAAGAACAAGGGATTCGGCACGGTGCACGGCCTTCATCTGACCCCCCTGATCGGTGTGCTGATCGTCTTTGTCGTGGTCGTGTGCGGCCACCGCTTCCGCCGCGCCTGGAAGGACCAGCCGCCCGGCTGGCAGAGGCGCGCCTGGATCTACGGCCTGCTGGCGGCGCTGGGGCTGCTGACGCTGGCCTTCGTCCCGCTGCGGGTCTGAGCCCGGTTTGACACCGCGCCGGGGCGCTGGCATACGCCGGTTGCGATTTTCAGGAGACCGCCCAATGCGCCACTGGTCCGTTCTGGCCCTGTTCCTTCTCGTTCCCGCATGTCTCTTCGACAAGGAACCCGACGTGGTCCGCCTGTCGGGCGAAACCATGGGAACGACCTACACCATCACCGCCATCGGGCCGGATCTGGACGCGGACGCCCTGGCGCAATCGGTCGAGGCGACCCTGGCCGAGGTCAACGCCAAGATGTCGAACTGGGATCCGAACTCCGAGGTTTCGACCTTCTCCGCGCTGGACAGCACCGCGCCGGTCCCGGTCTCGGCGGAATTCGCCACGGTGATCGCAGCGGCCAACGACGTGCACGCCAAAAGCGGCGGCAAGTTCGACGTGACGCTGGGTCCGCTGATCGAACTGTGGGGCTTCGGCCCCCGCAAACCCGAGGATCCGGTGCCCTCCGACGCCGAGATTGCCGCCGCGCTCGACCGGGTGGGGCAGGGGACGTTGCTGGCCCTCGATGAAACCGCGCTGACCCTGGCCAAGGCGGATGGCGGCGTCGGGATCAACCTGTCGGCCATCGCCAAGGGCTACGGTATCGACGCCGTGGCCGAAACCCTGCAAGAGGCCGGCGTCGAAAGCTACATGGTCGAGATCGGCGGCGATCTGGTGACGCGCGGCGAGAACGATCAGGGCGAGGCGTGGCGCATCGGGATCGAGAAACCGGAACCGGGCGCGCAATCGGTGCAGCTCGTCGTGCAGGTCAGCGACCGGGGCCTTGCGACCTCGGGCGACTACCGGAACTTCTTCGAACAGGACGGGGTGCGCTATTCGCATATCCTCGACCCCACCACCGGCCGGCCGATCACGCACCGCACCACCTCGGTCACGGTGGTGGCCGAGACTGCGATGCTGGCCGACGCCTGGGCCACCGCGATGCTGGCGCTGGGTCAGGAGGAAGGTCTGAAAGTGGCCGAGGCGCACGATCTCGCCGTGTTCTTCATCTCCAGGGATGTGACAGGCGGCGAAGAAGCCTATATCACGGTACACAGCAGCGCGTTCAAGGACGTGCTGGGACGCAACTGAACGGGCGAGGCGACGATGACCACCTTTCTTCTGGCCTTCATTCTGCTGCTGATCGTGGTGGTCGGCATGTCGCTCGGCGTCCTGCTGATGGGCAAGACCATCAAGGGCAGCTGCGGCGGCCTGAACGCGATCTCGGGGGCCGACAAATGCGTGGTCTGCCAAAAGGACATCGATCCCGACAGCCCGCTACGCGACCGCCTGCAATGCCCGCGCGCCCGCAAGATGGCGGAACGTGCGGACGGCTGACGGACCGGAACGCCCGCCGGAAAATCGGGCTTTCGCCCGCGCCGCCATTCCGGGTAACTTAGCATGTGAAGGAATTCACCGGGACACGCGCGCGCCATGGCCAAAGCCAGGAACATCCTGTTCATCATGTTCGACCAGCTTCGCTGGGATTACCTGAGCTGCTACGGCCACCCGCACCTGCACACGCCCAACATCGACCGCCTCGCCGCCATGGGGGTGCGGTTCGACCGGGCCTATGTCCAGTCCCCGATCTGCGGCAGTTCGCGCATGTCCACCTATACCGGCCGCTACGTGCATTCGCACGGCGCGTCGTGGAACGGCATCCCGCCCAAGGTGGGCGAGATGACCCTGGGCGACCACCTGCGCAAGGCCGGCATGGGCTGCTGGCTCGTCGGCAAGACCCACATGCGGGCCGATGCCGAGGGCATGGCCCGGCTGGGGCTGGAGCCCGACAGCCTGATCGGCGCCCGCGTCGCCGAATGCGGCTTCGACGTGTTCGAACGCGACGACGGGATGCGGCCCGAAGGCCCGGACGGCTTTTACGACCCCGACGGCGCCAGGAACTACAACGATTACCTCCGCTCGCTCGGGTACGAGAGCGACAATCCCTGGCACGACTTCGCCAATTCCGGCCTGGATGCGGACGGCAACGTGCTCTCGGGCTGGTTCCTGAAACACGCCCCGCAAGCCGCCAACATCGCCGAAGAGCACAGCGAAACCCCCTATCTCACCACCCGCGGCATCGAGTTCATGCAAGCCCATGACGACCCGTGGTGCTGCCACCTGAGCTACATCAAGCCGCACTGGCCCTATATCGTGCCCGACCCCTACGCCGCGATGTACGGCCCCGAACATGTCCTGCCGGTCAACCGGTCCGAAGCCGAGCGGCAGAATGCCCATCCCGTGCTCAAGGCGTTCATGGACACGAAAGTGGGACAGGCGTTCTCGCGGCAGGAGGTGCGCGAGGCGGTGATCCCCGCCTATATGGGCCTGATCAAGCAGGCCGACGACCAGATGGGCCGGCTGTTCGACTGGATGGAGGCGACCGGTCGGATGCAGGACACGATGATCGTCCTGACCTCGGATCACGGCGATTTCCTGGGCGATCACTGGATGGGGGAAAAGACCTTCTTCCACGACGCGTCGATCCGCGTGCCCCTGATCGTCTACGACCCGTCGCCCCAGGCCGACGCCACGCGCGGCACCGCCAGCGATGCGCTGGTGGAATCCATCGACCTCGCCCCCACCTTCGTCGAGGCGGCGGGCGGCACGGTGGCCGATCACATCCTCGAAGGCGAAAGCCTGCTGCCGATCCTGCACGGCGCCCGCGCCGAGACCCGCCGCCGATACGTGATCTGCGAATACGACTATTCCGCCTCGCCGGTCGCCGACATGCTGAACGCCGAGGTGCGCGACGCGGTGATGTTCATGGTGGCGACCGAAAGATGGAAACTGATCCATTGCGAGGGGGGGCATCGCCCAATCCTGTTCGACCTTGAAAACGACCCGGACGAGCTGACCGACCTGGGCGACAGCGCCGCCCATGCCGAGGTCGTCTCCGAGATGTACGACCTGCTGTTCGAATGGGCCCGCCGCCCGTCGCAACGCACCACCCGCTCCAGCGAGCAGCTGGTGGAGATGCGCACCAAAAGCCGCGGGCGCGGCGTCGTCGTGGGCGTCTATGACGAAAACGACCTGCCGCTGACCCTCACGGTGAAATACCGGGGCCGCAAGGCGAAACCGTACAAGAACTATCTGGACCGGCGGCGGCGTGATCGGGATTCAGAGTCAACATAAGACGGATTACACGTTCTCTAACCCATCACGGGAGCGCGCTACCCTGAAGTGCGACTCCTATTAGAAACCAATGGGTTATCTAATAGGAGATCATGGCATGGGAGCCGTTTACACGCAACTGAGCTTGAGCGAACGCCGTAG